>JALUUK010000508.1 GCA_027021395.1 Acidobacteriota bacterium | reverse complement strand
GCCATCCAGAAGTGCGCGGATTCAACGGGCTCCACATATTTCTTTACGTCTCGTACCGACGAGAATGATCCAAGTGGCATGAGTGACGTCGATGGAATCTGGTCCCTCGAGCCACACGATACTCCGTCATGGATCTACTCATTTCGTACGGGTATGGCGACGCCCTAAAGGAGCTGTAGAGGATGCCACTGCGGCTACGAAACCGATGGGTGCGCTTCTTCGTCGCGTTCGTCATGACGAGTCCGGCGCTGTGTGATGTACGGATCGCTCCGACCGAGCCGGTGACGATCGATCTGGCGACGGACGAGCAATCATTGCAACTGACGGGCGATGCGGGAAAGCGAACGGGTCTTACCGTCGCGCACTGCGACGTGAACGCGGACGGGCTGACAGATGTAGCCATCGGCGAGGACGGGGCCTTCGGTCCGTCCGGTCAACGATATCAGGCCGGTGCGGTGTACCTTCTGTTGGGCTCTCGCCGCGCATGGTCGGGTACGGAGGAGATCGCCGAACTGGCGGACACGGTGTTTCATGGCGAGGAGTTGGGGGACTATCTGGGCCGCTGGATCGCATGTGGCGACGTCGACGACGACGGATACGACGATCTCCTCATCGGAGCCAACGGAGGTGATGGGCCCTACAACTCTCGGCAGGGAGCGGGGCAACTCCACATCATTTTGGGACGACCGGACTTCGAGGCGGAGATCGACCTGGCCGAGACCCCGGGCATCATCGTCTATGGCGAGATCTCTTACGGAAAGCTGGGGCTTGGCCACTCCACGGGAGACGTGAACGGAGACGGCATCGACGACATCCTACTCGGCACATCAGAAGCCGACAGTTTTTCCGGACGTGCGTACATTCTCTTCGGTCGGCCGTCGTGGCCCGAAACGATCGATCTGGCGAGGGATGCGGATGTGAGGTTTTTCGGCACGCGGTCCAATGACCGCCTCGGTGATTACACGGTGATTGGAGATCTCGATCTCGATGGAATCAAGGATGTCATCATAGACGCCGAGCGAGGGGATGGCCCGAACGACACGCGGAAGGATGCCGGAGATATCCACGTCTTCTTCGGTCGCGCCGTTTGGCCTTCATATTTCAATCTCGCAACCGACCAAGCGGATCAGCTCATCTACGGAGCCGACACAGGTGACAAGATAGGACGCGGCCAGGGGCTCGTGGTGAACGACTTCGATGACGACGGCACTCCGGAACTCTGGATCGAGGTGAGCATTGGCGATGGTCCAGCCAACGATCTTCTCAACGCCGGAGAAGTTCGACTGTTCGAATACGCGGCCTCACGACCGAAAGAGGTTGATCTAGAGATTTGGACGGACCGCATCATCTACGGTTCCGATCTCGGCGACGGGTTCGGCGTGAGCGTATGGTCCGGACGCGTGAGCGTCGATGGGGTCAGCGATCTCATCACGGGAAGCCGGAACGCGGATGGCCCGGACGAGGACCGCTCGAGATCCGGTGAAGTGTACGTATTCTTCGGAGGGACGAACGTGGCGGAAACGTACGATCTATCCGTGAATGATCCGGATGTCCTCGTCTACGGTGCGGCCGCGGGGGAGTTTCTCACCCCCAGATCAGCCGCCGACATCAATGGTGATGGTTTCGACGAAGTGTTCGCCGCCTACTCCGTCGACCACAGCTACCGCGTCCCCGGAGTCTGGGTCGTGAGCCCTCTCGACACGGACGGAGATGGCCTGCGACAGATCCACGACAACTGCCCGCTCGTGACCAATCCGAGTCAGGCCGACGCGGATGGCGATCGCCGAGGAGACGCCTGTGCCGACGACTGGGACGGCGACGGTCAGATCGATGCCGAGGACTGCGCCGTGGACATCGCCGCGGGAGGAACGCCGGGCGAGGTGAGCGGGCTGCGTTACCCGCGCTTGTCCAAGAGCAAGATCCGCTGGAATGACTTGCCGTTCGCCAACCTCTACGACGTGCTGCGCGGTGACATCGACACTCTCTCGTCAGGCTCGTACGGCTCCTGCCTGAACGACGAAGATCCCAACCGGATGAACACGGAGTTCGAGGATCCCACCGAGCCCTCGCCCGGCAAAGGTTTCTTTTATCTCGTTCGTGGATACAACGTCGTCTGTGCTCAGGGGGGAACGTACGGAACCGCGACCGACGGCTCACCTCGCGAACCCGACGAGGCCTCCAACTGCCCTTGACTCCCATCACCGACGGTCTCCCGAGCTTTGAGTGTCGAGGACCGACAGCCCCTAGCCGCAGCCTAGCATGCCCATTCCGAACGATTCGTACGCGAAAAACCTGTTCCACCAAGCCTCTCGAAGAGACTCGGATCAACCTACCGGAGGAAGGGCAGGGGATAACGATGGGCCGGTAGATTCACGGCGGATCTGTCTCATCATCTTTGGCGGGCTCTGCGTCATGGGATCATCGCTTCGAGCGTAGAGTTGCGCCTATCGGGGATTCGGCGCCGAGTTTGGGGGAGGGTCGGTCGGCTGCGCGGGGAAGCGGACCTGGCCGCTGCGGTTGACTTCGATGATCTCGACGGGCCATCCGTCGATGCCTCGACGAAAACGAGCGGGGAGGATCTTCTCCGGGTCGGGAGCTTCGTAGTCGGGGTCTTCGTCGAGGCGCAGCGTCGTTTCTTCCTCGAGATCGGCAAGAAACTGCTCGCGTTCGAAGTCGAGAAAGTCGGCTTCGGCATGCGCTTCGACCAGCGATTGCAGGTAAGTCAGTTCATCTTCCGCACTCCACGCCAAAGCGATCGACCCCTTCAATTCCGGAGTCTTCCGATTGATTCGCCATTTGAAGCGGAGACGCCGATTGTCCTTGCTCAGCGAAAGACGATCGGGTGCCCAGGTGACGAAGCGGGCGACGGTTTCGGGCGGAATGATCAGCGCATAGTTCTCATCGATGGGAAAGGGCTGAAGCGGGTAGGGGAGGCGTGAGCGCACCAGATCGCGCATTTCGCAGCGTTCGGTGGGAATGTCCTCCTCGCGAAAGGTTTCCAGAATCGGCTGCATGCCGCATTCGATCCGACGGTCCGGCTTCTTGCCCGTGACGGGATCGAGCAGAGTCCGCCGTACGCTCGGCGGACGTATGAAATCGCCGGGACGGTCGCCACCTACCGCACCTTCTAGAAAAGAGACCCAGATCGGCAAGGCGGCACGCGCGCCGGTCTCGAATCGCCCGAGGCTCCTCGGCTGATCGAAGCCGAACCACACGCCCACCGCCAGCGTGTCGGTGAATCCGACGAACCAAGCATCGGTGTATTCGTCCGTCGTTCCGGTCTTGCCGCCGACCGGAAAGCCCAGAACGCGGGCGTTCTTCCCGCTGCCCCGCTGCACGACGCCTTCGAGCAAGGAAACCATGATCGCGGCTTGCTCGGCGGAGAACACCTCACGCGTGACCGGCTCTGCTCGATAGAGAGTCTTTTGCTCTTCCGCATCGACGACTTCTCGGACCCAGTTGGGTTGCACCAAGACCCCGCCGTTGACGAAAGTTCCGTAAGCCGCGACGAGATCCACCAAACGCACTTCGAATGCGCCGAGCGCCAGCGAGGGATAGGGCTTGAGATCGGTCGCGATGCCGAGCCGCCGAGCCATGTCGACGGCTGCGTCGTAGCCGAGTGCATCGAGCAAGCGCACGGTGGGGATATTTCGCGAATGCTCGAGTGCGTAGCGCAGCGTCAAATAGCCGAGGTAGTCGTTTTCGAAATTCTCCGGCTGATAGGGTTCGTCCGCTCCGGGATCGACCAAGGCAATCGGTGCATCGAGCAGTCGATCGTTGGGCAGGAAGCCGCTTTCCAAAGCCGCGGCGAAGATGAAAGGCTTGAAGGCGGATCCGGCTTGCCGCCGGGCCTGCATGGCGCGGTCCCATTCGCTTTCCGCAAAATCGCGCCCGCCGACGAGCGCCCTGATTTCTCCGCTCGCCGCGTCCATGGCGACGAAGGCGGCTTGCGCGTCCGATTCGGCGGCAAGATCGAAGCGCTCGATGCGGCCGTCGGTCGCGGTGCGCTCGATCCGCATGGGAAGCAGGGTTCCCGGCTCGAAGAGCGAGCCGACATCTTTCTTCCCGACCCACGAGTACTGAGCCGGTCCCAACTCCACTTCCTGATCGCCGATTTTCAAAAGCGCGTGGCCCTCGTCGGCCTCGAGGAGCAGCGCGGGAAGGATATCCGGCGCCTCGATGGGATCGGACCAGACCGGATGCCAGTAGGTCGACATCTCGCTGCCTTCGGGCAGCGGCCGGGGCTTGGGAAGTTCGCGATGGCGGCGAGCGTAACTTTCGAGGCCGAGCCGCACGGCACGTTCGGCGATGCGCTGATAGGTGGGATCGAGCGTCGTATGAGCCTTGATCCCTCCTTGATTCCACGCCTTGGCTCCGAAGCGCTTGACCACCCATCGCCGGACCTGCTCGGAAAAATAGGGTGCGCGCGCCGCCGTCGGAGGACGACGCACCACACCGAGATCCGCTTTGCGCGCGGCATCGGCGGTGGCCGGATCGATGACCTTCTCGATCACCATGCGACGCAGCACGTGATTTCGCCGATTGCGCGCGCGTGTGGGATAACGCAGAGGCGTCAGCCCCTCGGGGCGCTGCGCGAGGCCCGCTAGCAGGGCGCCTTCGGCGAGCGTCAGTTCCGCTGCGGGCTTGTCGAAGTAAAGGCGCGAAGCGGCCTCGACTCCATAGACTCCATGGCCGAGGTACATGCCGTTGGCATAGGCTAGGAGGATTTCATCCTTGGAGAAGTGCTTTTCGACCAGCAAGGCCCAGACGGCTTCTTGTATCTTGCGCTTGAAGACCTTTCGGCGATGAAGAAGTCGGCCGCGGACGAGCTGCATGGTGATCGTCGACGCCCCGCTGACCACACGTCCGCGCGTCAAGTTCTGAAGCGCCGCTCGTGCCACGGCGATGAGATCCACTCCGATATGCCGGCGGAAGCGCGGATCTTCGACGGCCACCAAGGCATTGAGATAGTGCGGAGAAATCTCCTCGAGAGAGACGGGAATACGCCGTTGATTTCCGAAGGAGGT
Organism: Acidobacteriota bacterium; assembly: GCA_027021395.1. Lineage (GTDB taxonomy): Bacteria > Acidobacteriota > Polarisedimenticolia > J045 > J045 > JALUUK01. The sequence continues at coordinate 3,930 of JALUUK010000508.1, read as the reverse complement.
GATCGGCTCGCCGTGACGGTCGTAGATGGTGGTGATGCGTGGGAGATCGCGCAGATTGAGGTCTTCGATGCCCGGAAGATCCTGACTGAGGTAGAAGCCGGCTCCGGCACCGAGCAGAAGGGCTGTGAGATGAAGCACGAGAACGATGAGCCCCAGTTTTCGTGTCGACGGCTTCATGAACTAATCATCCCCCCGGTCGGCAAGACGAACGGCGGTGCCATAGGCCAGCAGTTCGGCCGCACCAAGCATCGTCTGCGCGGTCACGAAGCGCAAGCCGACGATGGCATTCGCTCCGAGTGCTTCCGCTTCGGCGATGAGGCGATCGAGCGCCTGCTCCCGCGTTTCGGCCAGCATCTTGGTGTATTCCGGAATCTCGCCTCCGACGACGACCCGCAGACCCGCCTTGACGTCGCTGAAGACCGAGCGCGCGCGAATCGAATTGCCGCGCACGAGGCCGCAGGCGCGCTCGATTCGCCGACCGGGCACATCGTTCGTCGTCACCAATATCATCGATTGACCTCATCATAACGTTCGTTGCGCCGTGCGCGCAGGCGTTCGCCGCCGACGGCGAGGCCCAGGAAGGTCAAGCCCGCGATCATCGCTCCACAACTGATGCGAAGCCAAAGCGGTATCGTTTCGGCGGCGAAGAATGCCGCCATCGTTCCGACCAACAGGGAAATGAAACCGGGGACCAACAAGAACCAGCCGAAGCGCTCGCTCCCGCGCGAGAATGCGGCGAGAAAGAGAGCATCCCATTCCTGCTCGCTGACCGCGGGCGGCTCCATCGCCGTCTTGAGTTCGGATTTTAGAAGACACAAGGCCTCATACTCTTCGCGAACTTCCGGATCGTCTTCGATCGCTCGCCGCCATTCGGCGGCCTCGTCGGCGCCGATTTCGCCGTCGATCAAGGCCGACAAGCGGCGCCTGAGGTGGTCGAGATCTCGCGGAGCACTCATCTTCGACCCTCCCGCGCAGGCGCTTGGACATAGCCGGCGAGTTGCGCACGCAGCTTGGCACGCGCTCGGTGGATTTGCGATGCCAGGGTTCCATGACTCAAACCGAGAAAGGATTCGATGCGGGCATAGGGCCAATCGAGCACGTCTCGAAGGACGATGACTTCCCGATCCTTCGGCTCGAGCGCGCTCATGGCCGAGTGCAAACGTCGGCGAAGCTCGACGCGCAAGATCGCTTCTTCAGGATCGCCCGTCCGGCTCGGCGGGTCGGGCAAGCCGCGTTCGTTGCGATCTTCGAGCGAAGCATGGCGACGATGCTTGAGACGGCGTAGGCGGTCGAGACAGGTATTGCGCACGATACGGCTCAGCCAAGCGGAGATCGGCTGATCGGGATCGTAGCGGCCGATGTGCCGCAGGGCCTTGACCAAGGATTCCTGACAGGCGTCGAGCGCTTCTTCCCGGTCTTGGAGGTAGGCCCAAGCGATGGCGAAAAGGCCCTGCTTGTGCGCCCAAAGCATCTCGCGAAGCCCGGCGACATCGTCGGCGCTCGCATGCGCACCGCCCGTCGCCTCGGTGGAAGAGGAGGCGGGGTTCGGCGACGAAGCGATGGATTCCGCACTTGGCGAGGTGCTATGCAACACAGATCCTCCGTCGCTTCCTACGCCCGGGTCAGAGGATTGTTTCCGGCTTCTTTTCACGATTCCTGTTCCATCGACTCCGTTTCGAGCGAATGGGCCTCGGCGATTCCGGCTCGTTCATCGACGAAGAGCAAGAGTATGGCACCGGTGACGAAGAAAAGAAGCACCGAAGCCACACCGAGCCGCATCTGGCCGGTCCAAGCGGCGATGGTTCCGAGCAGCAACGCCCCCATGAAAGAGGTCAGCTTTCCGGAAAATGCGAACAGGCCGAAAAACTCGGCGGACCATTTCGGCGGAATCATGCGGGCCATCAGCGAGCGGGAGGCGGATTGGTTCGGCCCGACCATCAAGCCGATGAGCAGGCCCGCGACCCAGAAGCCGCGGACGTCCGGTGTCCAGGCCGCCAACGCCGAGGCGAAGATCAGGCCGCAAAGCGAGAGCAGGATGACCCGCTTTCCACCGAGCCGATCGTCGAGAAAGCCGAAGATCCACGCTCCGGAACCCGCCGCGAGATTGAGCACGATGCCGAAAATCAAGATGTCGCCGAAATCGAAACCGAACTCCGCGCCGGCATAGATTCCCCCGAAGGCGAAGATGGCAACGAGTCCGTCGTTGTAGATCAGGCGCGCGATCAGCAGCCGAAGCACTTGCTTGTAACGAAAGACGTGCCGGATGGTACGAAAGCGCGCTTTGACGCTGCTTCGCCGGAGAGGTGCGGCCGGCGGCTCGGGTAACCAACGAAAGGCGGGCAGGGCAAAGAGAAAGAACCAGAGCGCGACGAGCAGGGTCGTCGCGCGTATGTTCCACGAGCGTTCCGTGGAGAGCAACGGATCGAGCAGACCCGGAATTCCGGTGAACAAGAGCCCGACGACCAAGCAGAGCAAGCCGCCGATGTAGCCGAGCCCCCAAGCGTATCCCGAAATGCGGCCGATGCGTTCGGAGTCGGCCAGATGCGGAAGAAAGCCGTTGTAGAGAGCCTGCGACAATTCATAACAGACGTTTCCCAAGACGAAAACGCTCAGGGCCAAGATCCAATGCGGCGCTTCGATGAAGGCGAGTGCAACGCTCGCCGCGATGCAGACGAAGGTCGTTCCCGCCAACCATTGCTTTCGCGAGCGCCTCTCGTCGGCCCGTCGGCCGATCAGCGGAGCGAGAAAGGCGACCAGCAATGCCGTCGCGGTGATGCCCCATCCCCAGCGCTGCGTGCCGATGTTCTCGTCCGGAGCCATCGTTCGGGTGAACCAAGTCGCGTAGATGAAAGTGACGATCAAGGTGGTGAATGCGGAATTGGCGAAGTCGAAGAGACACCACGACCAGACCGCTTTGCGGCCGGTCGCGAGCGGGTGGTGCGGGGGCCGGTCCTCGAGCGCGGTCAAGGGTGCCCCCAGCCGAGCTTGTCCCGCAGCACGGAGAAGAACGAGCGCCCCGGCAGCCGTACGAGGCGCACGGCGTAAGGAGCGCGACGGATGGCGATGGCATCGCCGGCCTCGAACTCGAATCCGACCTGTCCGTCGAGCGTCACCTGAACGCCGTCCGCCCGGTGGGAATCGCTCAAGGTGACATGAATCGCCGCATCGACGGGAAGAATCAGCGGACGCTGCGAGAGCGAATGCGGACAGATCGGAGTCACGATCAAGGCTTCGACTCCTGGAACGACGACCGGACCGCCGGCAGCGAGGTTGTACGCGGTCGAGCCCGTCGGCGTCGAGAGGATCAGTCCGTCCGCTCGATAGTCGGCGACCCACTCGTCATCGCAGAAGAGCGAGAGAGTGAACAGGCGCGCAAGATCCGATTTGGAAAAGACGACGTCATTGAGCGCGACACCTTCCGGTGTTCCGACATCGTCACCACCCCGGCGCCGGCGCACTTCCAACACGCGCCGCGACTGGATCTCCACCTCTTCGGAAAGCGCAGCGAGCAGAACCTCTTCGAGTTCCTCGCATCGCGTTTCGGTCAAAAAGCCCAGATGGCCGAGGTGGATGCCGAGGATGGGGACCTCGCGATGACCGACCGCCCGCGCGGCGGCGAGCAGGGTTCCGTCGCCACCGATGGCGACGACGAGATCGCTTCCGGAAACGGCGTGCTCGCGCGAAGAGGCTTCGGCGCCCTCGAGACATGACGCGGCGACGCGGTCGAGGCGGATCACGATATCCCGGCGCTCGAGAATCTCGGCGGCTTGGCGGATCACCAGACGGGCTTCGGGATGTTCTTTGGATAAGAGTGCCACCTGCTTTTTCTTCTGCCGGATCATGGGGATATCTCCTCGTCCAGGCGTCGTTCGAAGCTCTCGGGGCCGAGCGCGCGAGTCTGATCTTCGCCGCCGGCTCCTGCGTAGAGAA
>JALUUK010000507.1 GCA_027021395.1 Acidobacteriota bacterium | reverse complement strand
CGGGCAGGAAGAAACGAGGGGTCTTCTTTGAGAATCTTCTGCAGGCTGGATTGCGCGCTGCGCACATGGCCCGCCTCCGCGCGCGCTCGAGCCAATTCCGTGCGGATACCGAGACCTTGCAACACGTCTTCGGTCGCGGGCTGGTGCTGCTTTCTCCAGCCGGAAGAGAGTTCGTTTTGCAAGCGCTCCGCTTCTTCGAAGCGCCCGGCGTCGATGGCCAGATCGCGAGCGAGCCTCGAGGCGGCGGGATGATCGCCGCGCTCGCTTTCGAGCAGTGCGGACAGTTCCCGCCGCGCTCGTTCGCCGTCGCCAGCGGCCAAGAGGTCGAGCGCGAGCGCATAGCGGGCGGAGGACGATCCCGGCTCGTGGATCAGCGCTCGTTCGTGCGCCGCGACGGCTTCGTCGAAGCGCGAGAGCTTGCGCAGCGAATGTCCGAGAGCGAGGTGCGTTTCGAAAGGGTCGGCGAGGGCATCGAGCGCCGACTCATACTCACGCACGGCTGCGGCGTGATCTCCGATGCGCGCGGCCTCATGCGCGCGAAGCAAGGCTCCCTGCGCGGCATTCTGACGCTTCGTCAGTCGCAGGCTCTTCCAGCGGCGCACTGTCCAGCGCCCGAGTCCGGTGATCGTAAAACCCAGTCCGAGCAGGGCTCCTAGGCCGAATGCGGCGGCGATCGTCCAACTGACCTTCGATCGATGTCCCGCCAGCGTGATCTCCTGATCGAGCACGGCTTGGTTCGGCAAGAGCACGAAGACCCAGGCGCCTACGAGCGCCAATACGACCAGCAGCGTGATGAAGGTTTGAATGCGCATCAGACCAGCAGCCTACGGCTCCTACCGGCAATCCGTCAAGCCGCCCCGACCCGATTCCGGGAGCGACATCTCCAGCGGACCTCATCGCGTGCCGGCCGACCGCACAGGCTAGTGGCGGCCGTAGGGGTGCCCTCTCTCCACGCCGAGCGCACGGTAGCACTGTTCGAGCAAAACGATCAGAGCGAGATCGTGCGGCAGAGTCAGCGGCGAGAGAGCGAGGCGATCCGAGCACTCGGCGAGCAGCGAGGCGTCGAGACCGTCCGGTCCGCCGATGAAAAAAACGACGGTTCCCCGCGCTCTCCAAGAGGTCAGCCGGCGGCACAAGGCCTGCGAGGTCGGCGCCCGCGGGCCGATCTCCAGCGCGACGGAAACGCCGCGCCCCGTCAGGTGTTCACGCAAGGCGGCGGCTTCTTCGCGCTGTCTTTCCTCGGGGCGACGCCGGGTCGAAGCGCGTACCCAACGATGCCGACAGGGGGCCATGTGCCCTATCCGAGCGAGATAGTCCTCTGCCAGCTCGAGATAGGGACCGCGACCGGGTTTGCCTACGGTGACGAAGACGAGCGCGGCTCCGGGAGCGCGAGCCATCATTTCAGGCGACGACGGAGGCGGGATCGACTTGGGGGAGATCTCCCCAGAGGCGCTCGAGGCCGTAGAAATCCCGAGCGACCTCCTGAAAGACATGGACCACGAAATCCCCATAGTCGAGCAGAATCCACTCGGCTTCCGCATAGCCTTCCACCGAGGGCTTGCGTCCCGCGGCCTGCTTGACTTTGGCGATCACCTCATCGGCGAGGGACTTGACCTGTCGGTCCGAAAGGCCGTGGCAGATGACGAAGTGGTCGGTAAAAGCCTGCGCCCCGGTAAAATCGATGATCAGCAGCCGCCCTGCCCCGCGCGCGTCGAGCACGCGCACGGCGGCTTTGAAAGCCTCGTCGAAGCGGGGCTCTTCCGGCTTGTCGGCGGTCGAGTCATTCATTCCGAGTCACTCTGGTTCGATCGGTTGCGATTCGATGGGTCGGCCGGATTATGCCCCAAAAGCCCTCGATTGCCCGTGCGGGACGCGCGGTAGAGTCCATGCCGTTCTAGGTACGAGAGCACGCGCCGATCGAGTGCGTCGCCGGGTGTTTCTCCTTTGGCCAAGCGTTCACGAATCGTGCTCGCCGAGATCGGCGACGGTTTCATCGGAATCTCGATCATCGGCGGCAAGCCTTCGGGCCACCGCTGCGCATCGTCCCCATCGCGCCGGGGCCGTGAGATCACGGCTAGCCGAGCGATGTCGATGATCCCCTGCCAATCCTTCCACTCTCGCAAATCGCGGTAGGCATCGCCTCCTAGCACGAGGAAAATCTCCGCGAGCGGATGCTCGCGACGAAGCTCTTCGAGAGTGTCGATCGTATAGGAAGTCCCGCCGCGATCGAACTCGCGGGTGGAGACCAAGATCTTGGGATGATCGAGAGCGGCGAGAACGCACATCGCATGACGGTGCCACGAGGATGTTTCGGCTTGCGGTCGATGGGGAGGTCGCCGCGTCGGAATCATCTCGAGGTGATCGAGACGGAGCGCGTCGATCGCGGCGAGCGCGATCTCGAGATGCGCGCGGTGCGGGGGGTCGAAGGTCCCGCCGAATACGCCGATACGCATCTCGCGCTCAGGCATGGTCGGCATCGGCCTTTCTCTCTCGGTCGAAGGCTAGCGCCGACATGAGTTCCAAGAGCTTTCCCAAACCGTCCCCGCGAACGGCAGAGATGACGGCGAAGGGGACGGAACGACTCGCGGCAGCACTTCTCAACACTTCGATGGCTTCGTCGTTTTTCTTGACGTCGACCTTGCTTGCGACGACGATGCGCGGCCTGAGGGCGAGGTCTTCGTCGTACGATCGCACTTCCCGCTCCAAGATCTCCAGTGCTTCGACCGGTCCATGCTCCGCGAGTTCCGAGACGTCCACTAGGAAGACCAGAGCAGAGCAGCGTTCGACGTGGCGAAGGAAGCGATCGCCGAGTCCCCGGCCCTCGTGAGCCCCTTCGATCAAGCCGGGTATGTCGGCTACGACGAACGAGCGGAAGTTTCCGGCATCGATCACTCCGAGATGCGGAACCAATGTCGTAAACGGATAGTCGGCGATCTCCGGTTTGGCCGCAGAGATGCGGGAGATCAGCGTGCTCTTGCCGGCGTTCGGGAAACCCACCAAGCCGATGTCGGCAACCAGTTTGAGCTGAAGCTGCACGCTGCGTTCTTCGCCGGGTTCCCCTTTTTGAGCGAAGCGTGGGGCTTGGCGGGTCGAGGACGTGAATCGGGCATTGCCCTGTCCGCCGCGTCCTCCCTTCGCGCCTTCGAGACGCGCGCCGTGCACGTCGAGATCGCCGAGAAGGTGCACTCCGTCTTGGTCGAGGACTTGGGTTCCCACCGGAACGGTCAACTCGAGGTCCGCACCCGATTTACCCGTACGATGGTTGCCTTCTCCGTGGCGTCCGGATTCGGCTCGGTGAACGCGTCGCACGCGATAGCGCAGCAGGGTGTTTTCTCCGGCATCGGCAACGAAAAATACCGAACCGCCTCGACCGCCGTCCCCACCGTTGGGGCCTCCCTTGGCGACGTACTTTTCCCGCCGGAAGGATACGCAGCCGCTTCCTCCGGTTCCGCCGGCAATCTGCAGAGTGACTTCGTCGAGGAACATCGGCTGCTCTTTCTCCGTGCTCGCAGAGGGCCGAGCCGTTCGGCCGGACGATGAAGCGGGCTTGCGACACCGGAATATACGACACCGGAATGACCGGCCGGTTAAACGAAAAAGGGAGCCGGGCTGAAGGTGCGGCTCCCTTTGCCACTTCCGAGGTGCAAACGCGCCGCCGGGCTTCAGGCCTCGGGCTCGACGTGCACGAACTTGCCCATCCGGCCGCGATCGTGGAAACGGATCTTTCCGTCGATGAGCGCAAAGAGAGTGTCGTCCTTGCCGCGACCGACACCCATGCCGGGTTTGATCGGCGTGCCCCGCTGGCGAACGATGATGCTGCCTGCCGGGATGAGTTCTCCGCTGAAGCGCTTGATGCCGAGCCGCTGCGCGTTGCTGTCGCGACCGTTCTTCGATGAGCCGCCTGCTTTCTTATGAGCCATGAGGTCGTTCTCCCAAAGCGGCCGAATCAGCCGTCGATCGAATCGATGTGAACCAGTGTGAAATACTGGCGATGGCCGCGGGTCTTCTTGTAGCCCTTACGGCGCTTCTTCTTGAAGACGATGATCTTGCGGTCGCGTTGCTCGCGCACGACCGTTCCGCGTACGCTGGCTCCCTCGACCTGCGGGGTGCCGATGCGCACGTCGTCACCATTCCCGACGAGCAACACTCGATCGAAGGTGACGCCTTGCTCCGGCGTAACGTTGAGGCGGTCGACCCGGACGGTCTGCCCGGCTTCGACTCGAAGTTGGCGTCCACCCGACGCGATGACCGCGTAACTTTGTGTGCTCACGAGAATTCTCCTGCGATTGCCGTTCTACGACACTCGGCCCCACGAACCCAAAAAGGTCCCTACAGGGAGCGAACGAACGGCGGATTCTAGGGGTATTCCGCCCCCACGTCAAACGGCCGGCCCGGGTTCTCGAACCTGGGCCCTGGGCCCGGCTGCGGGCTAGCGGGAAGCGGTCGTGGTGGTGGTCGAGCCGGCCTGCACGCGAACGAGGGTCTGCTTGACGAGCGCCTTGAGGGTTTCGAAGACGCCGATGCCCTTCGGGGCGACGGCCTTGAAGACCGGCTCGCCCTTGAGCCTGAGCGCGCGTGCGAGATCTTCGGCAGGCATCGCGGTGGGCAGATCTTGCTTGTTCAACTGCAGAACGTAAGGGATGGTCGCAAGATCCAGCGAGTTCTCGCGAAGGTTGTCCTGCAGGTTGCGGATCGATTCGAGGTTTGCGTCGTAGCGCGCTTCCTGCGAGTCGGCGACGAAGACGATGCCGTCGGCGCCCTTGAGGATCAGCTTGCGCGAGGCATCGTAGAAAATCTGCCCCGGTACGGTATAAAGCTGGAATCGAGTGGTAAAGCCCCGGATCTTGCCGAGGTTGAGCGGCAGCAGGTCAAAAAAGAGCGTGCGCTCACTTTCGGTCGCCAACGAAACCATCTTGCCCTTGGCCTCACCGGTGGTCTTGTCGTAGATCCAGACCAAATTGGTCGTCTTGCCGCCGAGTCCCGGTCCGTAGTAGACCAGTTTGCAGGTGATTTCGCGGGCCGCGTAGTTGATGAAAGGCATCAGGCTCTCACAGGGAATCGAAGAACAGCTTGTCGATGTCTTCGTCGGTGATCTCTTCGAGAGGCGAAGCGTTCGGATCGGCCGAGGACTCCTCCGAGCGCGCCAACATCTTGTCCAATGCGGCCTCGATATCAGGTGTGATCTGTCGAACACGCAGCCGGACGAGACCAAGTGACGATCGCTCGTCGAAGGCCACGAGCAAGATGCCGACGGTTCCGACAGATGAAATATGAAGGTGGCCGCTTTCCCCCTCATGGTAAAGCGAAGCGAAGGTCGGTTCGCCGATCATGCGCGCGAGTCCTTCGGTCGCCGCCACGTTGCCGGCGGTGAGCGAAGCGAGCGCGGTACGGTCCACATCCGGCAACTCGCCCGCCCAGGCCATCGGCTGGCCGTTGCGGTCGATCAGAGCCACCAGTTGCGCGTTGGCTTCGTTGAGAAGCTTTTCGCCCAAGCCGGTGATCCGCCGGTGCTCCTCCTCGTGGAGGATGAGGTTGGTTCCGGTCATCGTATCCTCGCGAGCCGGCCATCACTCGGCCGCGCCCGGACTACGATGCCTAAGTTAGGTCCAGGGGTTTCCCGGAATCAATCAGAAAGCGTACGGCGGCCCTCGAGGGCCCGGGAAAGGGTCTCGGAATCGACGTATTCGAGCTCTCCGCCGACCGGCAATCCCGTCGCGGGTCTCGAGATCCGGCCGTGCCAGTCGGCGAGCCGCCGCTGGATATAGAGGGCCGTGGCATCGCCTTCGATGGTGGGATTGGTCGCCAAGATCACTTCATCGAAGGTACTATCTTCTGCTGTCAAGCGACTTAGCAGGGATTCGATCTTCAGCTCATCGGGGCCGATGGAGTGCAGGGGAGAGATGGCTCCTCCCAGAACGTGATAGAGGCCGCGAAAACAGGCCGTGCGCTCGATGGCGAGCACGTTGTCGGGCTGTTCGACCACGCAAACGATGGAGCGTTCGCGGCGGGCATCCGAGCAGATCGGGCACAAGCCCTCCTCGTGGGCCGCGATGTTTCCGCAGACTTCGCAAGGGCTCAGGCTGTCGGCCAAGCTGGAGATGGCATCGGCGAGAGCCGCGGATTCCGCCTCCGGCGCGCGCGCGAGATGGAAGGCAAGGCGCTGTGAGGAGCGCTTACCGACTCCGGGGAGCTTCGCCAATTGCTCCGCAAGCCGCTTGATCGGGCCGGGAAAGACGCTCTTCATCGGAGATCGGGATCAGAAACCAGGCATGCCGCCGGGCATGCCCAGCATTCCGGTGATCGAGTCCATTTTCTCCTGCACCTGCTCGTCGGCCGAGCGCTGCGCTTCGGAGACTGCGGCGAGCACGAGGTCGGCGAGCATCTCCGGGTCGGGCTCTTCGAGTGCTTCGGCGGAGATCTTCAGCTCGAGCAAGTTCTTTTGACCGTCGACCATGGCGGTGACGACTCCGCCGCCGGCGGATCCCGTCACGCGCAGGGCCTCGATTTCCGCTTGCATTTGGCTCTGTGCCTTTTGGGCTTGCTTGAGCATCTTCTGCATCTTGCCGATATTCATGTTCATCGCTGCCTCCTCTACGGGGTCGTCTCGTTGGGGCGGGTTAGGGTAGGGTCAGGGGCTCGGTTCGGAATCGAGATCGGGTCTTGCTTCGAGCAATACGGCACCGAAGCGATCGAAAATTCCGCGCACCAGGGGATCGGCTCGCGCTCGATCCATCAACTCTCGACGCGAAGGCGGCTGTCGCTTCGGTGGGGCAGCGCCGGCCGGGTCGGCGGAACCCGTCGCATCCTCCTCGGCCGCGACGTCGACCGCTTCAGGTCGTATGCCGAGAGCTTTTTCGGCCGCATCGGCGAGCACCTGCTTGCCTTCGCTCGAGCCGAAGCGGGCGCGCCAGATCCCGTCTCCGCTAGGAAAACGCAGTTTCAACACGTTCCCGGAAGCCCATTCCGCCAAGACCGCACGCTTGATATAGGCGGCCATCGGAGGCCGGATCTCTCTGAGCGCGTCCGTCAAGCGAGGCAGAAGGGAGTCGGCACTCGGTGAAGCGGCTTGGCCCGGCGGGTTCCGTCGCGGGGTGGGGGAATGAGGGGTCGGATCGTCAGAATCGGCCATGCCCGTCGGGGCGGTCTTGCGCGTCGGTTGCCGGCCGGAAGGCCTGGGGCCGCGGCTCGGAGCCATGGCCGCTCCTCCTTCCGTGCCGTCGAGTCTGCCGATGACCTCGGAAAGCGCGGGTAGATCGGCCATGCGCGTCATCCTCAAGGCGGCGAGATCGAGCAGGGTCCTTTGCGGGCCGGGCTGTCGCAGGCGCATCTCGGTCTCGTCGAGCACACGGGCGAGCCAGAGCCATTGCACCAAGTCGAGCGCCTGCGCCTGCTCGATCAATTCCTTGACTTGTTCTTTGCGGGTGTCCGCGGGCAGAGCCTCTTCGCCGACGGCCACGAGGCGCGAGAGGCGACGTACGCGTTCGAGGCTCGCGGCGCAGAAGGCTCGCAGATCCTCGCCGCTACGGTCCATCGCATCGATGCACGAGAGTGCCTCGGCCGCATCCGCGCGCGCGAGCGCGGCGACGAAGTTCTGCACGGCTTCGCCGGGGACGAGGCCGAGCGCGGAACGAACGGCCTCCGCGTCGATCGTTTCCCCCGCGAGTCCGCGGACTTGGTCGAGAGCCGAAAGGCCGTCGCGCACCGAGCCGTCGGCGGCCTGCACGATCAGGTCGAGCGCATCGGAATCGAGGCTCAAACCGGCTTTGGCAGCGATTTTCCCCAGGTAGGCAGCGAGTGCCGCCGGTGCTGGACTGCGGAAAGAGAAATGCATGGCTCGCGATTCGATCGTGGCTGGAATCTTGTGCGCTTCGGTCGTGCAGAAGAGGAAAACGCACCAGGAAGGCGGTTCCTCGAGAATCTTCAGCAGCCCGTTCCATGCCGCATTCGAAAGCTGGTGCGCCTCGTCGAGAATGAAGATGCGGTAGCGATCGCGGTTTGGAGGATAGAGCGCCGCCTCGCGCAGTTCACGGATGTCGTCGATTCCGGTGTGGGTTGCCGCATCGAGTTCGAGCACATCCATCGACCGTGAATCGGTGATTTCGCGACAGGAGGTGCAGGCGTTGCAGCACTCGTTTGCGGGGCCCTTTTCGCAGTTGAGCGCCTTGGCGAATATGCGGGCGAGAGTCGTCTTGCCGACCCCGCGCGTCCCCGAAAAGATGTACCCGGCGCCGTTTTCCCCGGCGGCTGCAGCCGTGCCGAGCGCCCGTATGACGGAATCCTGCCCCAAGACCTCGGCGAAGGTCTGGGGTCTGTATTCGCGTGCGAGCGGGCGTCGAGCCACGGAGGGCCATCCGAAGGTGGTGGCGCTCGGGCGCCACCGCTCCGAGCGCCGTCATAAGGAGGGGCTCAACGACCCTGCGGCACACCCGGCGGTCCACTTACCGCTGCTCCCTTCCGGGCCTGACGGGGTTCGCGGGACCGGGTCGCACAGGCGCGAGCCCCACAAAATTCCCCTCGAAGGGGAACCAAGGCCTATCGGCGAGGCCGATGGGCCGACGATCATTCTATCTGGCGGAGAGGGTGGGAGTCGAACCCACGGTACGGTTTCCCGTACACACGCTTTCCAAGCGTGCACCTTCGGCCACTCGGTCACCTCTCCAATCGGCGCGCTATTATGCCGAATCGTCCGGATCGGCGCGACGAGTTTTCTGCCGTGGGCCGAATCTCGGCGGATCTCAGAAAGTGCCCCGGCGCTGGCTCTCGGTGAGAACCTCGCCGTGGCCGTTGAGCACGATCTTCTTCGGCTTCTTGGCGACCTTGAAACGGACGAAGGTTTCCGGCCCCTCGACGAGCACCCATCTCGTCAGAGGCTCTCCCCGGCGAAACTCCACCACCACCGGCACGCGCCCCCGGAAGTAGCGATCCTCCAAGACCTCATCGTCCTTTCCGAGGACCAACCTCTGTTGGATCTTTCCTTCGATGAGATAGGCT
>JALUUK010000506.1 GCA_027021395.1 Acidobacteriota bacterium | reverse complement strand
CGATAGTGCTCCTCAGCAGTTGCATGCCAACTCGGCAACGCTGCTACCCGATGGGAGGATCATCTTCTGCCACGGCACGATCGACGCCATCGTTTTCGACCCTCTGACCGGCGACAAGGCTTTTCCTCCCGCTTCGTCATCGAATCAGCGCTGCCATATGCCGACCTTGCTCGAGGACGGAACGACCCTCTTCGTCGGCGGCACTGCGACGACTTTCCCAGCCGATGCCGTCGCCACCGTGAAGACCTTCGATCCACGGGTGCCCGACGGCGAAAACCCTTGGTCGCTGCAGCCCGAGATCAACTCGACGCGGTGGTATCCCGGGATGGCCAGACTAGCCGACGGTCGCCTGCTGGCACTCGGAGGCGCCACGAATCCCTCGGGGGAAACCACCGACAGCACGGAGATCTACGACCCCATCACACGCACGTGGTCCCTTTCGGCCTCGATGAGTCAGCCCTCCGTCTATAGTCCCTCGCTGCTGCTGCTCAGCGGTGAAGTGCTCAAGAGCTGGTACCCCCCCGAACTCTTCAACCCGGAAGGGGAAAGTTGGCGCGCCGCTGGAGCATTCGTGCAATCGCCGCGACGCTGGCCGGATGACGCCGATCACTCCCTGGTTCTTCTCGAAGATGGGCGAGCCGCAGCGATCGGCATCGGAAGCGCTGCCATCGCCGATCCGACGATGCTCGAGCTATTCGATCCGACCACGAACGGCTGGAGCTTGGGCCCCAACGCCGAGATCACTCGATCGAGCCCGGAGGTCGTGCTGATGCCTGATGGTCGGGTTCTGGTCGCCGGAGGCGAGCTTCAAGAACACGGTCTGGGCGTCCCGGTAGACGGCGAGGGTCAGGTCTACTTGACCGACATCTATGATCCCGTGCGGAATCTCTGGCGACGCGCCTCCGACCTCAACGTAGCGCGCGGCAATCACGCCACCACGCTCTTGGTCCCGGATGGACGAATCATCACCACCGGCGGTTCCGACGGAACGCCGGGGGACCTCACGATCGAGGCCTTCGAACCACCCTACCTCTTCCGTGGAGTACGACCGCAGATCGACTCGATCGCCTCGAGCGATATCTGCCTCGGCGGGGCCATCGAGATGAACGTCTCCCGCACGGCATCTCCGACGAAAACCGTGCTGATCGGCAGCGCTGCGGTCACGCATTGGGTCGACGGCGGCATACCGCGTCTGATCTCGCTCCCCTTCACCGTAAGCGACGGCTTGGTCGACGCGACGGTTCCAGCCGATCCCGTCGCCGCACCTCAGGGGCACTACATCCTCTTCGCCCTCGTGGACGGCATCCCTTCCGAAGGGCGTATCGTTCGCTTGATCCACAACGAAGCCGCCCCTGTCGAAGGATTGCTCGTCGAACAAAGCGCGACGACCGTCTTGTCGTGGAACGCCTCCGTATCGAGCGGGCCGGCAGTGGCCTACGACATCGCCGGTGGATCGCTCGCGGACTTGGTCGGCACCGGCACTTTCGACAACGGCGAATGCCTAGGTAGTCGTTTCCCCGATACGCGCTTTGAGGACTTGCGGGAGGACCCGTCGCCGGGAGACGGCTATTATTATCTGATCCGCAGTCGAAACTCGTGCTTCATCGGCACCTACGGAACGGCGGCGCGCGATGCTCACGGGCGATCATCCGGCGCCGCATGCCCATGAGATCAGCCTCCCACTGCCATTCCGGCACGCCGGATAAAAACCTGAACTTGCAACGTGGCGGATGAGTGCGGCGACGAAGAATCACCCTCGAGATCGCGAGAAAATCTCCCCGGACGAAAGCGCGGCTCTTGCCGTTCGACTTTCAGCCGGACCATCGAAACATCGTCGTTTCCGGCCACCTCCAGGCCTTCCCCCTCCTCTCCCACCTAGCTCAAGGTTCGAGCGCAGTGGGGGCAGACCTTCCAATGGGCTTCGACCTTCTCGTGGCATCCTAGGCAGAGATCG
>JALUUK010000505.1 GCA_027021395.1 Acidobacteriota bacterium | reverse complement strand
GACAAGTTTGCAACTCGGAAGTTCTACCATCACAATCCGACGGTGACGCTGATGCGGACGACGGCCGAGGAGTGTCGCGAACTGGGGCGGATGATCGGCGACCGTGTTTCGGCCTCCCGTGGACCGGCCGCCGTGGTGCTGCCGCTACGGGGCGTTTCGGCGATTGACGCGGAGGGCGAACCGTTCGATGATCCGGAGGCTCGATCGGCGCTGTTCAACGCCATCGGCGCATCGGCCGGAGCGACGGAACGAATCGAGGTCGATGCGCATATCAACGATGAGGCGTTTGCGGTGCGTGCCGCCGAAAAGTTATTGGAATTGATCTCGACGCGCGCCGAGGGGTAAACTCGCAATCATGGGCGGCTATCGAACCATCAAGCGGTTTCTGGGGGAGACGAGCCTGGAGCGGAAGAGCCGTTTCCTCTTCGGCGCCTGTCTCGTTCTGCTCATCGGCGGCGCCTTCTGGTGGGTAGGGCGAATCGCCGAGGACGTGGCGGGCGACGCGACACGATCTCGAGCCCACAATTTGATCGCCTTTCGGCTGCTGACACACCATGCCGGCGCATGGCGCTTGAGCGGCAAGGAGAACGATGCGACACGAGACATGGCCCGCGAGACGATGGAGTTTATCGTTACGCAGCAGGGATACGACTACGCCGTCCTGAGACTGGGAGGCAAGCTCCGTTTTTCCGACCTGAAGTCCAAGACGCCGTCCGATCCGGGCGAACACGCACTGCTGCAGAAGATCAAGCGGCAATACGACGCATGGATCAAGCGCCAGCGGGCGCTTCGGAAGGCGAGCGGCATCGATCTGCTGGGGACGAAGAAAGACAAGGTCGCCTACCGTCCCGACGAGCCGATCTTCGCGGATCGCATCGTGCAGGTCGGGAAGTCGAAACAGTTCCAATTCTACGAGCCGGTCTATTGGCATCCGAACTGCCAGACGTGCCACCAGCCGATCGCCGAAACGGGCGTCCTCTCCGCATCGCAGGCCGGTGTGGTCGACGAGGAGTCGGAGCAGTTTCGCGTGATGAAGGTATCGATCCCGTATCAGGAGACGCAGGACGCCATCGATCGGGCTCGAGCCATCCTGATCGCGGTCGGCATCTTGACCGTCTTCGTCGCCATGGTGGCGCTCTACGTCATCTTTCGCTATGTCGTCGTCAAGCCGCTGCACCATTTGCGCGAAGTCTCCGAACTGGTCAGCAAGGGCGATATGGAGATCCGCGCTGAGATTCATACGGGGGACGAGTTCGAGCAATTGGCGGAGTCGTTCAACCGCATGTTGAGGCATCTCACGGATGCTCAGTCCGAGCTGCGGGCGGTCAATGCGGAACTCGACGCTCGAGTCGATGAAATGGCCAAGCTCAACATGGAACTTCACGAAATGAACCGGCTCAAGAGCGATTTCCTCACCAACATGAGTCACGAATTGCGAACGCCGCTCAACAGCATCATCGGTTTCGCCAGCGTCTTGAAAGAGATCGACGCGCTGAACGACAAACAGAAGCGGTATGCGGCCAACATCGAGCATTCCGGACATGTGTTGCTCGAGATGATCAACGAGATCCTCGACCTGGCGAGAGTCGAGGCGGGCAAGATGGAGGTCCACCCGACCGAGTTCGCCATCGACCCGATTGTGCGAGGCCAGTGCGGCATCATGCGTTCGCTGTGCGAACAGAAGCAGATCGATCTGAGCGTGGAAGTGCCGCCCGACTTGCCTCTCCTATTCCAGGACCAGGCCAAGATCCAGCAGATCCTCACGAACCTCTTGTCCAATGCCGTGAAATTCACGCCCGACGGAGGCCGGATCATGGTCTCGGCTCGCATGGACCACGCCGGCCGGCTGGTGCTCAGCGTGCAGGACACCGGCGTCGGCATCCCGGAAGAGGATCGCGAACTCATCTTCGAGAAGTTTCGACAGAGCACGATGGTCTCCGGAAAGGACGGGCTC
>JALUUK010000504.1 GCA_027021395.1 Acidobacteriota bacterium | reverse complement strand
CATCTTTGCACTTCGATAGCGACCGGAAGTGCAAAGCACTTTCACCGTTCCGAAGCGAGCCCTGATGCGGCACCGGTTGGGAGAACGCGCTTGGTCGATGCGGTCTTCGCAATGCCGATAGAGCATCAGTGCACGTTGGAATCGTCCCGCCCGGCGTTCTTTCGCCGCGAGGTCGGCGAGGGCTTCCGGCGACAGATCGGGAACGTCGCCCACATCGGTGCAATCGAACTCGACGTCCATCTCCAATCTCTCGGCGAGCAGTCCGAAACGAAGGCCATAGACTTTCGAGAGCGAGATCAGCTTGAGTGCCGAGATGTTCGCTTTACCGTTTTCTAGTCGCGAGAGCATGCTGCGCGTCACCGGCTCGGGAGCGTGAAGCGTTTGGCGTTCGACGTCTTCTAGGGTGAGCCAACGCGATTCTCTCAGTGATTTGAGATACGTTCCGAATCGGGCGTTTCCTTGATTCATGTATCCTCCTTGGGTCTTCGCGAACGGTATTCGCGGCGGCCCGGTGCTTGGCGGCTTCCCTCAAAACCCCGGGACTCTAGGCTGTCCATACCGCAGGAATTACCCCGCTCGGAGCGAGAGCGCCGATTTCGGCATCTGAAGTTTTTGCAGAAGTGACAGATTTGAATGCTCGTTCTTGCTTGATCTGCGACGAGGGATCAGAATCCCGTGTGTCTTCGAGGAGAGCGATGCTTCGGATCATCTTTGCCGACGGCGCGGACCGCGAGGTGATCGAAGCGTTGCAAGAGAATGCGCACCTTTCGATCGAGACGGCGCGGGCGCTGGAATCGCAAGCTCTCCAAGCTGCGGCGTTTCGTTGCGAAATGCTCGTCACTCGCTCGTGGCAGTCGGTCGATCGCGGGGTGCTCGAGGCGGGCCGCAAGGGGGCCTTGCGTGTCGTAGCCCAAGCTTCGGCGGGCCTGGACAACATCGACCGATCTGCGGCACGAGAGATGGGTCTCGAGATCTTGCAGATCGATCCCGGCAACGCGGTGTCCGTTGCGGAATTGACAATATTTTCCATGATCGCGCTGCTGCGGAACGCGCGCGCGCACTGGCGTCGAAGTGAAGCGGGCGGTTGGCCGGAGCGCGAGAAGGTTCCCGATCGTGAGCTTCGAGGCCGGAGCGTGGGACTGGTCGGGCTCGGGCGGGTCGGCACCGCGGTGGCGTCGCGGGCGGCGGCTTTCGACCTCCGTTTGTTGGGGATCGATCCCTATGTCGACGAAGAGCATTTCACCCGGCTCGGCGTGGTCCGCCATGAGGACCTCCAAGAGATGCTGTCGGAATGCGACATCCTCTCGTTGCATTGCCCGCTGACCGACGAGACGCGCGGCATGATCGATGCTTCAATGTTGTCGCGCATGCCGGTCGGCTCATTTCTGATCAACACGGCCCGCGGGCCGATCGTCGATTCCGCGGCCTTGCGGAATGCGCTCGATGAAGGTCGGCTCGAAGGTGCGGCGATCGACGTCTATCCACGAGAGCCGCCCGGAAGGAGCGAAGTCGTGATGCACGAGAAGGTTCTTCCCACGCCCCACATCGCGGGCCACACCCGTGACTCTCATCATCGGCGTGGAGTCGAGATGACGCAGGCGATCCTTGCCTGGGTCGAGCGAGAGCTGCAGAGGTGAGCATGACGAGGTTGAAATCCGGCGCTCCGGAAAGCGGTGCGCCGTCGGGGTCGCGTCGGCATCTCCGGACGGTCCTTGCTTGCATGGTTCTCTCCACCGCATGGATCGTGCAGCCCGCGGCAGGCAGCGGCACGCTCGAAGGTTGGGGGCCGGGGCCCGCAGACGAAGAGATCGCCTCCGGCGCCGTTTCCGCTTGGACGTCGAAGGGAGAGACTCTGGCGGCGGTGGCGCTCTGGCCCGCGATGGAAGACGAAGTGCCGGTGGGAGTCGCGTTTTCCGTGGCCTACGTTCTCGCCCGTCGCGCGGCGCATTCCGTGGG
>JALUUK010000503.1 GCA_027021395.1 Acidobacteriota bacterium | reverse complement strand
ATATTTATGGGACGCTATTGATCAGCGGCTGTGGTGATATCGGCGTCGCATCGGAAGGACGAGGCGATGCGGCGGCCGCAGCGCTCGCGGTGCTCGGAGAATTCGGCTCGGTCGACGGTACGCTTGTCGTGGAGACGCTGCACGAGGCGATTGCGTCGGAGCATGCCCGCGCCCGGTCGAGGGGGGTGGAGCACCCGGAAGTCGCCATCGATGCGGTGTGGGATCGAGTGTTGAACGAGCTGATGGCGGCGGGACGACTTCCCGCATCGGCCGCCTCGATCGACCGGCGACGGTTGGCAGCCGAATACGAGGCTCGCATCAATCCGGTATGGCCCATGCCGGGGGCTCGAACCTGCCTGGAGCGGCTCGGGCGGGCCGGAATCACGGTCGGCATCGTGAGCAATGCGCAGTTCTTTACGCCGGCACTCTTCCCGGCGCTCCTGGGCCGGACACTGGAAGAATTCGGAGTCGCTCCGGAGCGGCAGATCTATTCCTACCGATACGGTCGCGCCAAACCGGATCGATTCTTGTTCGAACTTGCCCAAAAGGAATTGACTGATCAGGGAATCCCTGCCGAACAAACCATCTATGTCGGCAACGACATGCGCAACGACGTCTGGCCCGCGAAGGCGGTCGGCATGCAGGGGGTGCTCTTTGCGGGCGACCGGCGAAGCCTTCGGCTGCGGGAGACGGACCCCGACGTCGGCTCGTGCCGCGCTGACGCCGTCGTCACCGATTGGCACCGCTTCATCGAATCGATCTTGAGCTCGGGATGAAATCGAATCCGAACGGATGATCTGATCATCAGACAGGGTTGGCGTCATGGCACATCGCATTGGATTCATCGGAACGCGGTTCGCGGGGACCGACGGCGTATCGCTCGAAAGTGCCAAGTGGGCCGAAGTGCTCTGGCACCATCACCACGTCGCCTATTGGTACGGCGGGAAACTCGACCGGAACCCCGACATCAGCATGGAGATCCCCCATGCGCATTTCGGCCATCCGGACAACGTGTGGATCAACGAACGCGTTTTCGGTCGGCGCCAGCGCGATCGCGACGTCACGCAGCGGATCTACGCCATCGCCGAATACCTCAAGGACACGCTGTACCAATTCGTGAAGCGTTTCGACATCGACATCTTGGTGGTCGAAAACGCGCTCTGCATTCCGATGAACATTCCGCTCGGAGTCGCCCTGACGCACTTCATCGCGGAATCGGGGTTCAGCACGATCGCACACCACCACGACTTCTATTGGGAGCGGGACCGTTTCTCCGTCAACGCCGTGGGCGATATCTTGTCGATGTCGTTCCCTCCGAGCCTTCCTTCGATCCAGCACGTCACAATCAACTCGTTCGCGCGACAGGCGCTCTCGCACCGCCGCGGCGAATCGTCCGTGCTCGTCCCGAATGTGCTCAACTTCGAAGCGCCCCCTCCGGAACCGGACGAGTACTCACGCGACTTCCGGCGCGACATCGGGCTCGAACCGGACGACATCATGTTCCTTCAGCCGACCCGCGTGGTGCCACGCAAGGGCATCGAACATTCGATCGCACTCCTCTCCTATCTGAAAAATCCGAAGTGCAAGCTGGTGATCTCGCACGAGTCGGGCGACGAAGGGCACGACTACATGATCGCTCTGCGCGACATGGCGGAGCAGGAAAACGTCGACCTCCGCTTCATCAGCACGAAAGTGGCCGATACGCGCACGATCCGGCAAGGGGGGGAACGTACCTATACCCTGGCGGACGCCTACCAGCAGGCCGACTTCATCACCTACCCCAGCATCTACGAGGGATTCGGCAACGCGCTCCTGGAAGCGTTCTATTACTGTAAGCCGGTGCTCGTCAATCGCTATTCGATCTACGTCGCCGACATCGAACCGGTCGGAGCTCGCGTCATTCCGATGAACGGCTATATCACGCGCGACATCGTACAGGAAGTACGACGCACGATC
>JALUUK010000502.1 GCA_027021395.1 Acidobacteriota bacterium | reverse complement strand
TCTGATTCGCTTCATACTGCTTCTCGTCCTGATCGCCGCATACGTTACGGCGATGGCCTACGAAGGGTCGCTGGTCTCCTTGCTCCTGCTGGCCTTCGGCCCCGTAGGGCAGTTTGCACCTGTGGTTTTCGCCGCCCTCTATTGGCGCCGAGCCAACGGGCGCGCAGTGATGACCGGCCTCGTTCTTGGATCGGTGACGACCATCATGCTTTCACTGTATCCCGAATGGCGGCCGTTCCCGTGGCATGCCGGCGTTTTCGGATGGCTCGCCAACATCGCGGCTCTCGTGTCGATGACGATGCTCGCTCGTGACGGTGCGCATGCTCCCGAACAGGATCGCTTCGTCGAGATCGCAGCCGGACGACGGTCGGCCGTCACCAAGGAAGATCATCGAGATCGACGTTGCCGCCGCTGAGTACGATACCGAGGCGGTTCACCGAGCCGAAAAGACGAAATTTCGGAGAGAGAGCCGCGGCGACGGCGACCGCTGCGCTCGGTTCGATCAAGAGCTTGGCCCGTTCCCAAGTCAGTCGCATCGCACGAACGATCTCTTCCTCGCTGACGGTGATGATGCCCTCGACCCGGTCGCGAATGATCGGCCAAGTCCACTCACCAAGGCCGGTCCGTAATCCATCCGCGATGGTGCGGGGGGCGAGTTGAGGGACCAACTCTCCCGCCGCCAACGAGCGTGCGGCATCATCCGCTCCCTCGGGTTCGGCGCCGAAGACGCGAATTCCCGGTATCACTTCGGTTGCCGCCATGGCAACGCCCGAGAGCAAGCCACCGCCACCGACCGGAGCGATGATGGCATCGAGTGGGCCGACTTGCTCGAAGATCTCGAGCGCCACCGTACCCTGCCCGGCAATGATGCGCGGGTGATCGTAGGGATGGACGAAGATCCCCCCCGTCTCTTCGACGACGCGTTGCGCCGTGGCCTCCCGCGCTTCGAGCTTCGGCTCGCAGTCGATGATCTGCGCGCCGTACCCTTCCACCGCCCTTCGCTTGGCGGGCACGACATGGGTCGGCATGACGATGCGCGCATCGATCCCGCGCAGACCGGCGGAAAGCGCCAATGCCTGCGCATGGTTTCCCGAACTGTGAGTGACGACGCCGCGGCCCGCTTCCTCATCGCTCAACTGCGTCACGAAGTTGAAAGCCCCCCGGAACTTGAAAGCACCGACTCGCTGAAAGTGCTCGCATTTGAGGAAGAGAGCGGCTCCGGCGATGCGGTCGAGCGTCCGGCAAGTCATCGTCGGCGTCTTGTGGACCACGTCCGCAAGCCGTCGAGCAGCGAGTCGAACGTCGTTGAGTGAGACGGCGTAATCGCTCATGGCCGCGACCGAACCTCAGCCCGAAATGCGCACGAACGCCTTCGCCGAGAGCACGCAAACGCCGCTCGCTCGCGGCTTTTCACGGATTCCAACCCTCGACACACCGACGAGCACGCCATCGAAGCGAAATCCATGAAAAACCGCAAGCTACGCACACTCAAGCACTCTCGTTCGGAGGTTGCATGAATCATCCAGCTCAGGACCCACCAAGAGGTCCGCACCGGAAAAGCCTAACATATCCGCTCTCTCCACCGGAAGGAGGCGGGTCGAGCTTTCCGAGCGGCGGACGAAGTCCGAAAGGACCCTGAAGCCGCCTCCGCGCGAGAATTTCGCGTGATGGCCGCACTCTACGTGATGAAAACACACACGCGCTTAGTGCCGAATCTTCTCTTGCGGCCTTCGCGGCTTGGCCCACGACGCCTTGCTTCGCTCGTCGGTGCGTCTCGGAAAAACGAGACGGTCGCACCGAACGCCACGCTCGCAAAGCAGCGCCCGCCGCGAACCCATCGCCGAGATGCTCGGCCGCAGGCCTCCTAGCGGCAGATTTCGATCGTGCGGTCGCGGTTGGTGGGGCCCCAGTCGCTGCGGCTGCACGGGTTGGATTCGGTGCGGATCAGGTACCAGAGCATG
>JALUUK010000501.1 GCA_027021395.1 Acidobacteriota bacterium | reverse complement strand
CGGGTCCACGCCTTCCACGTCGGGCGTGTAATTGATGATCTCCGGATCCGACTCGGTGCGGGTCGCCTCCACCCAACTTTCGGCTCGACCGAGATACGCCAAGCGCAAAAGAAGAAGATCGAGCAAGGCGAGTTCATTTACCTCTAGTTCGACTTCGGGCCACGATACGATCAATGGTCTCGATGGCGTGGAGAGCCGTGCAAAACCATCGAAGATCAGCTTCGACTTGTCGTTTTTCCCTTCGCGAACCGGCATGTAGTGCCGACAGTGGCTATGAATCGCCGGAGGCAGATGAAAAACGGGAAGCTCGTCGGCGAGTTTCTCGACGAGACCCGCAAGAACCGACTCGGGCCATTCCGCCGGGTCGACTTTTCGATGCCAGGTCGCGATCAGCGCGCGAATGATCCTCCATGGCTCGGGCGGCCAAGCCACATCGGCCTCGTTCACATGCCGACCCCAGGGCGTAGCGTGATAGCCGGCCGACGTGAATCGAAATGCTATCGAGAGCATGGCTCCGCCTACCCGTAGGTCACGGTCGTAGCGGGAGGATCGGCGAAGCAGTCCGCTCTACCCCCCGAAGACGGCGAAAAAGCCATGCCAAGACAACGGCGGACGTTTTCCCAAGCCCGGTCGGAATGTCGAGCAGATCCGGCCAATCCCCCTCCGCCAGCGCACGCTGGTAGGGGAAGGGTTCAAAGCCCGTCGCCTTACGGAAAAAAGAGTCGAATTCCATATTCGCCCACCGGAAGTGCGCCGGTTCCTGCGCAGGCGAGCAAAGTCGAAATGGGATCTGATATCCCCCGTTCGTTCACACCCGCAGGCGTAGACCCGACTTGTGATGCGAAAACTCTAACACACCCTCCGCCTGAATTGTCCGAAAAAAAACAGCTCGAGGACGGCGGACGAAGTGCGAAGCGACAACTCGGAATAGGCCCTCGCGCGCGGGCTTCACCTGTCGAGATGCTGAGAGGGGTGGCTTCTGGTTGATCATCGGGTCACTGGTGAAGGCGTTGCCCGGATGCATCATCGGTCCGGTGGCGCCCCGGGCGGAGTGGGGGGAGACCTGGGGCGGCATGTGGAAGCTACGCCCGATACCATGGCCGCAGAACCGAGTGACGACTCCATAGCCGTGGCGGCGGCCCGTGTAGACCTCGATGGCTGCACCGACGTCGCCGATGTTCTTCCCGGGGCCCACCTGCTCGATGCCGAGATCGAGGCTGTGGCGGGTGGCGTCTACCAGCTTGCGGGCCTCCGGCTCGACCTTGCCGATCAGGAACATCTCGGAGGTGTCGCCGTGGAAGCCGTTCAGGTGAGCACTCACGTCGATGTTGATGATGTCGCCTGCACTGAAACCGCTCGGCAAATGTTCAGATTTCTTCGGTTTCGGATGAGCGGCGACACGAAGGGGAAAGCCCTTGTGGTTCAGGGGGGAGGGGTAGGCCCCATGCTCGACGATGAAGTCGTGGCAGAGCCGGTCCAACTCGTCGGTGCTCACTCCCGGCACCACGTGGGGGCCGACGAAGTCGAGCACCTGAGCAACGAGCCGGCAGTTCGCCCGCATCTTGACGATTTCGTCCGTGCTGAGAACGGGCAGTCGCGTGGGAAGTCCTCGGTGAAGCGGTCCAAGCTAGCTGCCCCACTTTCTCCGGGTCGACTCGCCGACGAGGGGAACCAGATCGCAGGTGGAGAGTTTAGGAGGGGTGAAGGAGGGCCCGGCTAGGTGAAAGGGCAGCAAGCGGAAGGAGAACGGATGATGGATCCAGCCGTGGCGCAAGCTCCGTGGGCCCTGTCCGAGGCGGCCGCAGCCGAGGATCTGCTGATGGCCCGGGTCGCCGCCGGAGACCGGGAGGCCTTCGCCGAACTGGTCGAGTTGTACAAGGACGACTTGGTGGCCTACCTCTACCGTCTCAGCGGTCATCGGCAGACGGCCGAGGACTTGGCCCAGGAGACTTTCCTTCGCC
>JALUUK010000500.1 GCA_027021395.1 Acidobacteriota bacterium | reverse complement strand
GAGTCGAGTCGATCAAACAGCGAGGATCCGAGCACTCGGATCCGATGCCGGTCTACTTCAACGACGTCGGGGTCCTCGAAGCCGATCCCGACCGTGACGGCATCTATCTCTCGATCGCTTGGACGGGGATGCGCGAAGGAAATGCTCAGGCGATGGCAACCTGGCTTGAAGTGCTCGACTGCTCCTCCGTCAACGAAGCGATGCCAGTCGTGGCACGTTGCACTCAGCCGACATTGACTTGGGTTCTGGCCGATCGACAAGGTCACATCGGTCTCCAGGGGTCAGGCCGGTTCCCCATACGTCCTGCCGGACACTGCGGGCTCGTACCGATTCCCGCGTGGGATCGAGCCAATCACTGGCAGGGATGGCGAGACGTGTCCGACCTACCATCCGTGTTCGATCCTCCAGATGGCTTCATTGCCACGGCAAATGAAGAGCTCCACCCGCAACAGGGCCCCCCGTTGATCACTCAGCCGGTTCCCGAATACCGCCAGCAACGAATCGCCGACGTGTTGAATGGAACAGCCACTGCGACGATCGAACAGATGCAGAGGCTACAATATGACGTCTACAGCACGCGCGCCGATCGACTTCTTCGGGCGCTCCTCCCGCTCGCCCCCCCGTCCGACGTGAAAGAACAGCTCGCTGCGTGGGATCGGAAGTACGATCCCGACAATCGAGGAGCATCATTGTTTCTCCATTGGTACCGCAATCTGCTCATTGAACTGCTCGGACACGAACAGGCGATCGGATGGCAGCGGATGTTGTATCTCTGTTCCCGGGCCGGATTCTCGCTGATGGTCATCACGGCCGCCGATCGCCTCCTGCTGCGAGACGAGTCGGCATGGTGGGAAACAGGTGGCAAACGCGCCGTAGTCGCCGCCGCAACATCGAGGCTCGAAGGCTTCGATCCTCCCCCCTGGTCCCAGACAAACAACTTCCACTTCACCGACCGTTTCTTCGGCCAACATCGTGTCGGCCGAGTGCTCGGATACCAGTCGCGACGGTATCCCATGCCCGGAAATCACGCGACCGTGTTTCAAGGGCACGTGCTGCAGACGGCGACTCGCGAATCGACCTTTGCGCCCTCGTACCATTTCATCACGGACCTGGGGACCGATGAAGCGTGGACCAATCTCCCCGGAGGTCCCAGCGAAAGCCGCTTCTCTCGCTATTACGCATCGGACCTACCGCTGTGGCTCGAGCGACACTACAAGCGCCTGACGGCCACCGGCAACTCCCACTAGGAATCGGCTCCCTCAGCCGACAGCTCAAACGCGGCTCGAACGCGATCGATCACTTCTCGCTCGGCGTGAGATATGCCAGAAGTCAATCCGAGAAAGCTCCCAGCCGCTTCAGCGACTTCGATCGTGCGGGCCACGACATCATTCTTGAGCCGCTCGATTTCCTCCGGTGGATACTGGGTCTTGGCGACTTCAATGAAGTCGTACCATGCCTCGAAAAGATCTTGCGGAGGAGGCTCTTCGAGCCAACTGTCGAGCAATTCCCGGCCGACCGAATTCTTGGCCACCCCGGCCTGCTCGTAGGCTCTGACGATCGCCTCTCGTTCCGCCGGCTCGAGCTTTCCGTCCGCCCACGCCACTTCGGCGATCGGGATAAGAAATACGGCCGAAATCGTCTCCGGGCGGGCTCCATAGCGGACCATGATGTCGAGCAGTTCCTGATCGGCGACGCCAGTGACTTCCGCCAACACCTTGCGAAGATTCTCCCGTTCGAGCTCTTCCCGCAGCTTCTCCAGCAGCTCACGATCGCGCCGTGCGAAGAACGACCGTTCGAGAGCCAATCGCCGTTTTTCGAAGATGCTGTGTTCGCCGATGTTCATTCTGTCTCCTTCGATCTTCGCTCGCGGCCACATGGTGCCGGCCGTATCCGCTCTCTGTGTCGTATCGTAGTACGTCGCTAGAGGACCGTCCAGAGTCGCCGCTCGGAAACGAACGCTGG
>JALUUK010000499.1 GCA_027021395.1 Acidobacteriota bacterium | reverse complement strand
AAGTCGCGCGGCGCTGTGGAACTCTTCGAGACCGACCTCCGGATGCCGGTAGAGATCGCGCGCGAGCTTTACGATGCGCGGACCGAGGCGCTCGACCTCGTCGATCAAAGTCTGCCGCGCGTCGTTCGTTTCACAGCCTTCCCTGCTCGACATCTTCTCTCGCATCTCTCCACGACTTCACCGGTCCGCCTCCGAGCGCAGCGCTCTTTGCCGAACGAACGAGACCGGGCGGAGCCGGCCGTAAGCCGGATTCTGTTCCCCCTCGCGGGGGGAGAGTCATTCCTCTGGGACGACGATTGCTCGTCGCCTCACGCAGCCTACCCGGGAGCGGCGCGGGCCACGCCATCGCTCCCCTATTTGGCCTTGCTCCGCGTGGGGTTTACCTAGCCATTCCTGTCGCCAGAAATGCTGGTGGGCTCTTACCCCACCCTTTCAGCCTTACCCGTTCCGGTTTCCCGACTTGCGGGCTGCCGGCCGTCGGCGGTCTACTCTCTGTTGCACTTGCCGTCGGGTCGCCCCGCCTGGGAATTACCCAGCACGCTGCCCTGCGGAGTCCGGACTTTCCTCCACGGGATGCATCCCGCAGCGACTCTCTGCCCCGGCTCCGCCCGGTGCGCCCATTGTAACCTTTTCGCGCCATGCCGCTTTTCTCAGGAATCGGAGGAATCGGACGCCGAGATGGGTACAATCACTGCTCTCGCGGATCGTCCGCGCCGACGAGCATGAAACGATGAGCCTGGGCCGACAACCTCCCTTCTCTCCCGATCCCCCGCCGCCGGAGGATATTCGCCTGCCTTGGAACGAGCAGGCCGAGCGGGCCGTGCTCGGCGCGGTATTGCTCGACCCGCTCTGCCTCGACACGGCGATCGAGATCCTCGCGGCCGGCGATTTCTACCGCGAGTCGCACCGCCTGATCTTCAACGCTTATCTCGCGCTCGTACGCTCCCGCGAGCCGATCGATCCCGTCACGGTGCGCGCCGAACTCGAAAGAGAAGGCGTGCTCGAACGCGTCGGCGGTGCGGCTTATCTCGCCTCGTTGATCGACGGCCTGCCGCGAACGGCCAACGTCGCCGCCTATGCCACGATCGTGCATGACCATTCCCTGTTGCGTCAGGTGCTGCGAGTGGCCGAAGAATTGCGCGAAAAAGCTGCGGCCGGCGGTGAGGCTGCGCGCGACGTTCTCGATCTGGCAGAGAAGGAACTCTTCACCCTTTCGCAAAAAGGCCACAAAGGCGGCTTCGAAGCGATCGCCCCCATCGCTGAACGCAGTCTCGCCAAGATCGAGGAACTTTCGCGACGACGCGAACTAGTGACCGGTATCGCCACCGACTATCTGCTGCTCGATCAGATGCTCTCCGGTCTGCAACCGAGCGATCTCGTCATTCTGGCCGCACGTCCTTCGATGGGAAAGACGGCTCTGGCGTTGAACATCGCTCAAAATACCGGCTTGCGACATGGGAGCGCGGTGGGGATTTTCTCGTTGGAGATGTCCTCAGAGCAGCTCTTCAAGAGGTTGCTTTGCGGCGAAGCGCGGATCGATGCCCACAATTTGCGCACGGGGCGGCTGAGTGACGAAGAGTGGGAGCGTCTGACCCACGCCTACGAGCGCCTGATCACCATGCGAATGTACATCGACGACACCCCCGGGGTTTCACCGATGGAAGTTCGCTCGAAAGCGCGGCGCCTCAAGAGCCAGGGCAACCTCGATCTGCTGATCGTCGACTATCTGCAACTGATGCGCGCTGATTCCAAGCTTGAAGGACGCCAGCAAGAGATCTCGGAGATCTCCCGCTCGCTCAAGGGTATCGCCAAAGAACTCGACGTTCCGGTTCTTGCTCTTTCGCAGCTTTCTCGCGCCCCCGAACAGCGCTCCGGCGATCACCGCCCGCAACTTTCCGATCTGCGCGAGTCCGGAGCGATCGAGCAGGATGCCGATGTGGTGATGTTCATCTATCGCCCGGAAGTCTATGAAAAAGACCCC
>JALUUK010000498.1 GCA_027021395.1 Acidobacteriota bacterium | reverse complement strand
GGGCTTGCCCAACGAGACCCTGCGCGCCGACGACGAGCGGGCGGACTTCGAGGTTGGGTTGCTGCGACAGATCGACCTTCTCCGACACCGCCTCAAACCTCCACGGACCGCGCAGGATATCGCGTTTGCGCCGCCGATGACAGCACGACCGAAGTCCGCCGTCTGCCGCCGCACGACTCCTAGCGTCTGCCGACGAGGTAGAACACCACTCTGTCGTCGGAAGTGGGGATCCGCTGCACTGCGAATTCTCGGCGCAGCGCGGGTGGGATCGAAACGACTTCGGTAGGGGGCTCGACGAGCCCCGCCCGAATCGCCAGCAGGTCGGATTCCACTCCGGGAAGGATGATGCTGGGGGACTTCCTCGCATGCGACCCGATCATCAGCACGAGCGCCGCGAGCGCCGCCATACCGACACCGGCGATGGCGAAACGGCGATTTCGCGCTCGGCGGCGCCGATCCCGGGCGATTCGGACCCCAAGACGCTGCACCCCGCCCGGGGGGGGCTCGAGCATCTCAAAGAGCAAGTTGGAATCACGATCGTTCAAGATCTTCCTTCAGGCGCTTCAGCGCTCGGTTGCGTCGCGAACCGACCGTCCCTTCCGGGATCGAAAGAACTTCGCTGATCTGGCCGTAGCTCATCCCGGAAAATTCGCAGAGCAGAATCACCTGCCGAAGGTCGTTCGGCAAGGCCGAGACGGCGGCACGGACTCGGGCGCGCTCCTCGTCCTGCGCGAAATCTCCCGCCGGATCGTCCCGAGCAACCGGTGACGGTACGGATGGCCCCAGCGGGATCCACGCCAGGACCCTTCGCCTCCGCAAAGCCGATCTTGCTAGATTCAGCGCGATCTTGTAGAGCAGCGGCTCGACCGCCCCGTCGTGGATCTTCGCTCGCATGCGCCACAGTCGAACGAATGCTTCCTGGGTCAGATCTCGCGCTTCCTCTCGATCCCACACCCAGCGGTAGACGACATTGTAGACCGGCTTTTCGAGCTTCTCGTACAGTGCCTCGAGATCGGTTTCGTCGAACGACGGCATGCATCAGTCTATTTCGGAAGAGACGACGTAGTACAGCATCAGCTCGTCGGACTGGTCGAATTCCCCGAGAGCGGAGAGCGCATCGCCTTCGTATCCCGTCTGACTCAAGATGACGAACCGACCCGGCTCTAGCCGGACTCTGGTTCGAATCCCGTGCTTGGAAAGGAGATTGTCATTGATGTTGATGTCCGCCACATGGATTCCTCCTTTCGCACCCTGAACCGCTTGACTGACGCCGAAATATCGGCCACGGACCCTCGCAGTATCCCCGGAGACCGTGGACGTCAGGCGAAGATTTTCAGCCAAGCGAAATTCCACGCCCCCTTGATTCGCCACGATCTGATCCAGCACCGGTCTCACTTTGGCGAAAACTTGTTCCTGTCCCTCGGGAATCCGGACCCCTTCTCCCGCGGATCGCCCGACCAGGATCCAGTACGTGATCGTCGCCTGCGCCACGGATCGTTGACCTTCCGGTTCGTTTTCATCGAACTTGGATATCAGTTCTTCGACGCCCTCCTGAATGCTCTCCGGTGCGGTGACCACCAAGCTGCCGTCCGGGTAGCGCCGGACGGTTCCTAGGGCTTGTTCCCCGGTATCAAAGCTGCGGCGCAGCGAATTTTCGAGAGACTTCTTGTCGACATTCGGGGGGGGGACGTACTTGCGAATCACCAGCTTCTTGGAATCTTCGTTCTCACTTCGCGACGGGCATCCGGCGAGCAGCAAACAGCCTGCGATGAGGATCAACCCGACGATGATTCTCGTTCTCTTCATGGCATCAGCCTCCGTTGATTCGATCGGTTCCACCCGTTCCTACTCTCCAACGCCTGAATCCTTCATTTTTTTTTGCTGCCGCGCCTTTTTCTCGCCCGAATCGCGCGCACCCGCGGGACATCGCGATCGGTCCCTAGGAAGGTGCGCGCTAGAAATGGGCACGAGTTCGCGTAAAG
>JALUUK010000497.1 GCA_027021395.1 Acidobacteriota bacterium | reverse complement strand
GAAATTCTCTCCAACGATCGAGAGGGATCGGTACCGGAACTCTTGCAGCAGGCCATGGAACAAGCCAATCGCAAGATTTCTTCCGTCATCGAGCGATGTCCCGAGTTTCGCGGCATGGGGACGACGATCGTCGTCGCCGTCACGCGCGGATCCCAGCTATGGATCGGCCATCTCGGCGATTCGCGGGCTTACTTGGTTCGTGATGGTGCTTTGACCCAGCTCACGGCCGATCACTCCTTGGTCAACGAGCTCGTGCGTCTCGGCATGCTCTCGAGGGAAGAGGCGGCTCAAGACAGCCGTAGAAACGTGGTCACGCGCGCGCTCGGCAGCGGCAGCGCGGTCACGCCCGACGTCATCGACGAGACCATACGCGGCGACGACATGATCCTTCTTTGTTCGGACGGCTTGAATACGATGCTCGAAGATGCTGCGATCCTCGAAATCGCTCAAGACAACGCGGAGGATCTCGCCGAGGTTTGCCGACACCTCATCGCAGCGGCGAACGACGCCGGCGGCGAGGACAACATCACCGTCGTGGCCTTTCGGGCAGCGCAGGTCTCACACTCGCAAGCTCAGGCCGCCGCACCCGAGGAGGTCGAAACTCAAACCGCCGGCGGCGAACAGGACGAGTTGGAGATGGAGTGAGCATGTGGCGCGATCCCCTCCGCGGGAAAGGCCAAACCCCTGATTTCTTGACGGTTTCCGGGTGTTTCCTTATATTCCGATCCGTGGTGAAGAGGATCGAGGTTTCTGTGCTCCAAGCCCGAATGCCCGTTGTCGGCGCGGCGATGCCGGTTTTCGCCACGCATGGCAGGCAACCGGTCGCACCGTCGCAATTTCGGCGATGGGGGGCGGTTTTCGCTCTCTGGGCCTACCTGTTCCTCCCCGCCGGGGCTCCGGCCGCCGCATCGACCGAGGTATCCGTCGACCTCGCTGAAGTCGTCGCGACCGTCGCGAGACAGGCCGGGCTGACCGGCGACGATCTCTCGCCCGCGCTCGCCGCGAACGATACGCCCTCAGGTCTGACCGACGTCCTGCGACAGCGGCCGGCGACCGACGAACTCGTTCAGATCGCCATCGACTCCCCTCCCGTACGGATCTACACCCCTCCGCTCGGGACCGTTGGTTTTCTCGTCGACCGGAATCTCGACGGCGAGCCCGACCGGGCTCGAGCCGCGCTCCGTGCCGCCGAGCGAACCCTGGCTTTCTGCGCCGCTTCCGGACTCGGGGCCCCTCTCGACGATGGTGACGGCGAAGTCGACATTTTCTTCGCCGATCTCGGGGGAGCGGCCCAAGGCTACGCCGCACTGGAAGAGTCGGCTGCGCTCGGTCGCGGTGCCTCCGGCTTCATCGTGCTGGACTTCCATGCAGCGAAAACGGGAGGCGAACTCGAGGGTCTGGTTTCCCGGCTGACGGCCCGGCTGGTGCTGGCGAAGATGGATTCCGCCGTACCGAGCTGGTGGACCGAAGCCTCGGCCGCTTGGGTCGAGTCCCGCGTCCGCGGGGTCGCTCACGGGGCCGATAGCTACCTCTCGGTCCGCTGGAACAATCCGGAAATCGGCGTGACGGCCAATGACCCTCTCTTTGCACGGGGCAATGTCTCCCTACTCTGGTCGATCGACGATCCCGCATTGGAACTGAAGGTCGTGCGCGCGGCGTGGAAAGGCTTGAGCCGCCGCCGGCCCGGAGATGAAGCCCGAGGCGTCATCGAAAAAGCCATCGGCCGCATGACCGGACTTCGGCTCGAGGACCTCGTGCTGCGCGCGGGGTTGACCTTCCTCGTCGAAGGGAACCGACCGATGCGCGTCGCCGCCGAAATCTCCGCCTTGCCGCAGGTCACGCGCGAGACGGCGCTCCCGGTAGCCCCTCGCGGCGCCGCCTTCCTCCATCTTCGACCCGACCCCAACGAACCCGAGGCCACCCGTCTGAGCCTCGACTTCGGCGAATCGCGTTGGACCTCGAGGTTGCTCGCACGGCGGCACGACGGAAGCTGGCATCAAACCCAATTCCCTCAACAGGATGCGTACGGCGAGATCCTGATTCCCTGGAACGACTACGACGAGACATTCGTGATCCTGGTTCGCAACGGCGACGAGCGCGGGTCGGGCACCGTCCGCTATCGCGCCGAATCCGCCGGTACGACATCCCTCTTCGCTCTTTCGTCTCTCGGGGCAACCCAGACCCCATCGGGCGATGTCGAGATTTCCTGGACGAGCGCGTGGGAGCAAGATCTCTTCGGTTGGCGGATCGAACGCGCGCTCGGGACCGACGGCCCCTGGGCCGGAGTCAACAGCGTCCCCATGCCGAGCCTGGGCCTGCCGCGAGAGGGAACCACTTATTCGACCATTGACGGGACGCGACTCGATGGCCAAACCGTCTACTATCGCGTCGTCGGCATCACGACGGGAGGGCTCGCCGTCACCGGACCCGCCGTCGCTCTGAGGCACTTCCCCTCCGCAGCTGGGCGCTAGGATCCCATCATGAAGATCATCGCTTGGCCACCGGTCACCCCCGCGCTCGAAGAGGCGCTTCTCTTCCTCGAAAAACGCGGGCTCGAAGCCGTGACGGCCGAAGAAAACGACATCGACGATCCGGCCACGCTGGCCACTTGCTGCGACGTACTGGTCCTCGCGGCCGAAGAAGGGTTCGAAAAGATCGCCTCGATTCGCCAGTCGCAAGAGGCCGCGTCGCTGCCCATCGCGGCCTGGGGCCGAGGAGACAGCGGTCGATCGGCGCTCGAGCAGGGCGCAGACCTCTTGCTCGATCCCGAGGAATCCCCCTCGCTGCTTGCACTACGTCTCGCAGCGCTCGTACGACGGGCGCAACTCGGCGGTGCTCCGCGCGTCGATTCCCTCACGGGTTTGGTCAATCACACCCGTTTCGAGAGCCTGCTCGCTCACGAGTTCGACCGGGCGACGCGCTACCGACGGGCGCTCGGGCTTCTGGTGCTCGAGCCGGATCGATTCGAAGAACTCAACCAAGACATGGGGCTGCGCGCCGGTGACAGCGCCCTGCAGGATCTTTCGGAGGTCCTGCGCCGCCTCGTACGGGACGTGGACCTTCCCGCGCGCCTTTCCGGCAAACGATTCGCGGCGATTCTCCCCGAAACCGATGCCGGCGGCGCCTTGACGGCCGGGGAGCGCCTGCGCGCCGCCGTCGAGAATCACCTCTTCCGAGGCCCCTGCCGCAGCGGTGGAAAGGCGTCCGCCCCTTTTCGCATCACCGTGAGCGTGGGCGTCGCCGCCTACCCTTCGCGGGGGATGGAAAGCGCGGGGGACCTGCTCGGCCGCAGCACGGAGTCGCTGATTCATGCGCAGCGCCGTGAGGGGAACCGAGTGGTAGCCTTCGGTGCAGCGGATATCATCTGGTCTCGTGAAGCGCCCAAGCCAACCTCCTTTTGAGGCTCCAGCAACGGCGCGGACATGAGGAATACCATGCGGCGCATGTTCATCGTCCACCTTGGAGCCCTGTTGTTCTCGACCGTGCTCGCCGCGGCTTCAGCGATGGAGGGGCTCCCTGAGGCGAGTGAGACCAACCGATCCCAGGCCATCCGCTCGAGCGAAGAAGGCATGAGCATCACCACCGCCGAAGGCATCGTGCTCGAGGGCCTGATCGCGCAGCCGGCTCTCGATGGCCCACAAGGCGCCGACACGACCCACCCCATCGTCATCCTCGTCCACGAATTCGGTCGCGATCGCGACAGCCTCAGAAAGCTCACCGATGCGTTCTTGCGGGCCGGAGTCGCCGTAGCCCTCTTCGACCAGCGTGGACACGGCGCATCCCGCATTCGAAAAGTCGACCGCCGTGAATACATCTACACCTTCCCCGTCATCCCCTCCGAAGAGTTCAAACTGGCGGTGGAAGACATGAGATTGCTGCTCGACTCACTCGATGGCGTCAGTGGAATCGACGCAGAGCGAACGGCGATCGTCGGCGTTCGCGAAGGCGCGCTCGTGGCTGCCCAAGCCGCGGGGCGTTTTCCCGAAATCGATGCGCTGGTCTTGATCGATACCGTCGTCTCCACCAAAGGGCTCGATGCTGCGCGAGGCCTGTCCCGTTACGGCGGACGGCCTGCGCTGCTGGTGCATTCCGCTTTCCCCTCCTCGATCGAGATCTCGCGCGCCCTCGCGGACTACGGCACCGGCGAGCGCACGCTCCGCCGCATCGACAAGTACGAGTCAGGGCACCTCCTTTTCGCCGATGATGCAGAGAGCCTGGCTTGGATCACGGCGTGGGTCGGGGACAAACTCGAGATGAAAACCAAGAAGGCAAGTCGCCGATGACATGGGCTGATCGCTCGATGGCAGCAGCCGCAGCGGTATGCCTGACGATCGCCATGCTCGTCTCCTGCTCGACCGAGCCGTCGAGCGATGACACCACCGCCGCCCCTCCGGAAGGCATCATCGGGGCGCTCAGCGCCGACCTCAAGACGCTGGACTTCCCTCAGGCCGACGATCGCAATACGCAGATCATCGCCCGCCTCATCGGTGATTCACTGATCTGGCAGGATGCAAGAGGCCAAGTCATACCGCGCATCGCGACGCGTTGGGAGTGGAGCGAAGATCATAGGACATTGACCTTCCACATGCGCGACGACGCACGCTGGCACGACGGCCGGCCGGTCACCGCAGCCGACGTCGTCTACTCCGCCGCGGTCTACTCCGATCCTGAACGCGCCGCACCGTCGGTGGTTTCGATGTTCGAGCAGATCGCTTCGATCGTCGCCGTCGATGACCACACGGTCGTGGTGAGCTACGCGGAGGCGCTGGCGACGACCATCCGCATGTGGGGAGAGGTGCTGCTGCCGGCCCATCTCGCCGATCGTTCTGCCGATGCACCCGATTTCGTACCGGTCGGCTGCGGCCCCTGGAAGTTCGGCAGGTGGGTGCACGGAGAACGCGTGATCATCGAAGCGAACCCCGACTATTACGATGGGGTACCCAAGGTTCCCTTTCTCGCTTTCGAAGTCATTCGGGATTACGGGCTACGCCTCGACGCGCTCGAGGCCGGCAAGATTCATTGGGCCGGACTGACGCCGACACTGATGCGCGAAATCCGCGACGACCCGGAAAGTCGGAAACGCTTCCGCATCCACCGCTATGAATTGCCGTATTCCTACTTCATCGCTTGGCGAATGGACGGCAGCAACCCCTTTTTCGCCGATGCTCGCGTAAGGCGTGCGATGTCCCATGGCATCGACCGTGCGGGATACCTCGAGAAGGTCCAACAAGGCGCCGGACGACCGGGAGTGACCTATCACCCACCGCCGGTCGCCGGCTTCGATGCCGATATCGAGCCGTGGGCCTTCGATCCGAGCAAGGCGCGACGCTTGCTCGAAGAAGCCGGCTGGATCGACACCGACTCCGACGGCGTACGCGAAAAGAACGGCCGGGACTTTCGCTTCTCCCTGCTCTACGTCGCCATGGGAGAAACCACGCGTATAGCCGAGGCCGTACAAGCTCAGTTGGCGGCGATTTCGGTTCGCATGGACCTCGACCCGGTCGACGGTGCGGTCTTTCATCAACGCAAGCGGGCACGGAAATTCGAGAGTTTGATGTCGGGCTTTCACTTCGATCTCGATCCCGACCCGTTCTACGTCCTTCATTCGTCTCAAGCCGCGTCGGGTTTCAATCATGCGGGATTGAAGGATGATCAAATCGATGCCTGGATCGAGGAAGCGAGAAGAACCTTCGACTGGGATGCACGGCTTGCGATCTACGAGAAGGTCCAAGAACGGGTTCATCAACTCGAGCCGGTCACACACCTCTTCTATCCCGTAAGCTTCCTGGCCGTCGATCGGCGAATTCAGGGCCTGGAGACTCCGGTCACCGGTCCGTTGGCTTATTGGCCGGGAGCGATGAAGTGGAGATGGAGCGAGCAAGCGGATTGAACGACGCACCCAAGCCGATCCGGTGGGACGAAGATGGGTAGCCGATCCGGGCTCCCGTTCGACCCGAAGGTTGCGGCGCGACGCTTGCTGACGTCGGCTGTGACGCTAGTGGGTGTGATGGTCTTGACCTTCGTGTTGCTCGACACCCTCCCCGGCAATGCCGTGCTCAACCGTGTCGAAGATGCCGGCCCGCACGCCATGAGCGACGAAGCCCTCGCCCAACTCGAAAAGCGTGCGGGGCTCGACCGGGCCGTGCACGAACGGTTCATGCACTGGGCGGGGTCGGCGTTGCGCGGCGATCTCGGTCGCTCGCTGCACAGCCGGCGCCGGGTGGGCGATGAGATTCTCTCGAGATTGCCGGCGACCATCGAACTCAATCTCGTGGCTTGGGCCTTGGTCATGAGTTTCGGGCTTGCCATCGGCTGGTACTCGGCCTATCGCGAAGGGGGTGCCTTCGACAAGCTTTCCGGTCTTCTCATGCTCGCCGTCTACGCCTTACCCGCTTTCTGGTTGGCCTTGCTCTTACAACATCTGCTGGCAGTGGAGTGGAGGATCTTCCCGCTTTTCGGTCGCAGTGATTTCGGTGCGGCACCGTCCATCGGCGAGCGCTTGCGCCACTTGGTCCTGCCCTCCATTGCGCTCGCCGTCAACGGCCTCGCCTTCAGCGCGCGGAGCATTCGTTCAGCGACGTTGAGCGCGACACGATCGCGCGCCGCGCTCTTCGACCGCAGTGCCGGCATCAGTCGCCCCCGGGTCTTTTTCAATCATGGTGTGCGGCACTCCCTCTTGATGCTGGTCACCCTCGTCGGCCTCGCACTGCCGGGCATGGTCTCAGGCGCCGTCATCACCGAGACGATCTTTCGCTGGCCGGGAATCGGAATGTATTTCGTCGACTCCATCCGAGCGCGCGACTTGCCCGTGGTGATGGGACTGACGTTGATCGTCGGCTCTTTGACGATCTTCGGCAGCCTGCTCTCCGACGGCCTAGCCCACCTCGTCGATCCACGGCTGCGCAACCCGCGCCGAAGAGCGTCCGGATGAAACCGGATCTCGGCGAACGATCGGGCCGCGTCGCCTTGCGCACCGGTACGGGTTTGCTCGTAGGCCTCCTCCTCGCCTGCCTGTTGGTGCCGTTCGCAGCACCGAAGGAAGTTTTCGATCCCTTGGCGCAGGACATGGCCGAGGTCTTGGCACCGCCGAATCGAAGTCATTGGCTCGGAACGGACGGCCTCGGTCGCGACGTGCTCGCGAGAGTGCTGCACGGCGGTCGGCAAAGCCTCGGTGCAGCGGCGCTCGCCACCGTCTTGGCGCTCGCTCTCGGCGCGAGCTTGGGCGTGTTCGCGGCAAGCCACCGCCGCTGGCTGTCGGAATCGCTCGCCCGATTGACCGACGTGATCAACGCTTTCCCCGCCTTGATCGGAGCACTCGTTCTGCTTGGCGCCGGCATCGACGTCTTCACTCGCTGGCCGGCAGCGTGGTCGGTCGGTGTAGCCGTGGGCCTATTCTCCTGGCCGCCCCTCTTCCGCTACGTCCGGGCGGAGGCTTTGCGCTGGCGAGAGAGCGAATGGGCCGAATCGGCGAGGGCCGTCGGGGCGCCGTCGCTGCGCATCGCGCTAAGGCACCTTCTTCCGGCGACGCTCGTCCCCGCGTTGATTCCCGCCGCTTTCATCGCCGGCGGCACCATTCTCGCGGAAGCGGGCCTCGGTTTCATCGGCTTCGGATCAAAACCCCCGGCACCCACCTGGGGCTCGCTGCTTCTCGACGCCTATCGCCATGTCAACGAGGGCGCTTGGTGGTTGATGTTCTTCCCCGGGCTCGCGCTTTTCCTCACCGTGCTCGGCACGCACTTGATCGGTGAGGGACTTCGTCGGCGGCTGACTCATTCCTGACCAACGTGGCGCGAAGATTGTTAACTCCCGTTCCCGGGAAATCCGTCCGCTCCCGGCGCCGCTCGCGGCTCGGCGCACGCGAAGGCTCACCCCCGCCACGGCCCGGAGAGGGAGGACCGAGGTCTTCACGAGGAAGATCTTCGATGCACACCTTCGGAAAGTTCGTGCGGCCATCGAGCCGGGAAAAAGTTCAAGAGGCGTACGAGAACCTCCCGGAACGGCAAGGTCCGCCGGAAGCTGAGCTTGGAAGTCGTCACTAGGGGTGCGGGGTGAGGGAGGCGCAGCACAGAAGAGTGCGACGCCTCTCGGACCGGACAGGTGTGTCCGCATGCGGACACTTTCGCTTAACAATCTTCGCGCCACGCTGAACCGTGCACATCTCCGCTGCTGAGGTGCCTAGATCGGGCGTCCACCGGGACGGTAGGCCTCGAGGTCGAGCGTGACGATGGCGAAGCCCGCCTCTTTGATTCCAACGATCACGTTTTTCCTCGAAGCGTCGTCGAGCAGGCGTTCGAAATCTTCCGGCGCCACTTCGATCCGGGCCAAATCGCCGTGATCTCTCACCCGCAGGATCTTGAACCCCGCCCGCTCGAGAACGGCTTCCGCTCGCTCGACTCGTGCGAGCCGCTCGGGCGTGACGGGAGTGCCCACCGGAAGCCGGGAAGCGAGGCAAGCCGCAGCCGGCTTGTCCCAAACCGCGAGGCCGAGATGCCGGGCCAGATCGCGCACATCGTCTTTGGAAAAACCCGCCTCGATCAATGGGGCCCGCAAGCCGCCTCGCTCGGCAGCATTCATTCCCGGCCGATCATCGCCGAGGTCGTCCACGATGGCGCCGTAGACCAAGACTGCGCCACGGCTCTGCGCGAGCGGCACGAGCGCATCCACCAGCGCGCTGCGGCACCAATAGCAACGGTCGCCGCGGTTCGCCCGATAGCGAGCGTCCGCCATCTCCCGAGTTTCCACTTCCTCGAGCGGCACGCCGATCGAAGCGGCCACACGCCGAGCCTCTTCCCTCTCGGTGGCGGGCAGCGAGGGCGAGACCGCCAGCGCCCCGATGCACCCCGTCTCGAGTTCATCGGCGGCGACGGCCAACAGCAAAGAACTATCGACACCCCCCGAAAAAGCCACGACGACATTGCCGTATTCTTTCAATATAGCCCGCAATATTTCTTCTTTTTTCGTCACATCTTCAATCTTCTTCAAAGTCGCCCTCTTCGCGCCTGAGCGATCTCGCGCGTCGCCGGATCCCGCGAAGATTACTTTATCCCGAATCAGGGAGAGGGAAAGGAGGGGCACCTCAGCGCCGCTTCACTGAAGTGCTCTGCGGCAAAAA
>JALUUK010000496.1 GCA_027021395.1 Acidobacteriota bacterium | reverse complement strand
CGTGTTGCGCAATGATGCAGACGGCGACGTCTTGTCGATTGAGAGTTATGTTCCCGGCGACAGCAAACGTACAAAGCCGTAGGAGGGGGACAGCTTGAAAGCGAGCCCGCTGAGAATGACAGCACTCGGGTGTCACATCCCTCAGGACGGAGGAACGTCATTCTTCTGTAAAGGCTCCTAGGGCGTGCAAACATGCGCTTCTTCCTTTCGAAAACTCCATCACTCGAATCTGATCCCGCGGCATGCACCCCCGAGAAACTCCTCTTCGTTCGATAGAAGATGCACGCAGACTGTCCGACTTCCCCGTCTGGTCTCCACAGGAAGAAGCACTCTCTGACGTGTTGTCCGAGGCTTGGAAACCAACGCGTAGCTCTGCTCGAATTCCACCCGTGAGCCCTTGAATACTCCGACGATGATCCTGCCGATGTCTGCCGCATTGCGCTGCTTGTGGGTCAGTTCGACCGGAAGAGACCTCGCGGTCGTCGAAGAACCGATCGACTCTTCGTCCGACACGTCGCCTATCTTCACTCCGACTTGTTTGCCGGACTCGCTTAGGAACCATCGAGACGTCGCTCGCTTGGTTTGATCGTCCTTCCGCCTCCCAAACCACTGTGGGTGCGAAATGTCGAAGCAGCCTTCGCGATCAACGAGGCGTATCCTGCGGTACTGCCCTTCAACCTCCCCACTCTGCGGAACGAAGGTCAACGAAAACCGACACGCTGCGCAGGCTACATCGGCGACCGCATGCGGATTGCGGGCGTCACTTGTACCGATTGCCATATGCCGATGGCAAGCCGATCCGCAGAAGCGCTCGGACCCCGCAAGAGCGACATCGAGACTCATCTCTTCCGGATCAACCCGGCCGAAGGTGCCGAGTTGTTCACCGACGACGGGATGTTCGTGGGCCTCGATGAATTCGGCCGGGAAGCCGTCGCCTTGGAATTCGCTTGCATGAACTGCCACCGCGACATCGACCCAACCGTCCTAGCCGACCGACAAGGACTTCGTCGGCGGCGTTCCGGTCGAGATGTCGGCCAAGCGCCGCAGCGGGGCTCCGGCCGGGGTGATTGCCGACGGTCGGCTAGCTCGGCTCGTCCGTTGCAGTGCGGGCAGCAGCACCGCACACTGTTCATAGATCGGAGAAAACGGGATGGTGAATTCAGACCACGAAGTGCAGGTCTATGTCGCTCGAGGAGAAATCGAGGCCCAGGTGATGCGCTCATTTCTCCAAGGGCACGGTATCGCCTGCCGCATCGCCGGAGAAGCCCTGCGCATCACCCACGGATTCACGGTCGATGGACTCGGCGAAGCCCGCCTTCTCGTTCCCGCACACCAAGCCGAACGGGCACGAGATCTCGTCGCGAAGGCAGATGCCGGAGAACTCGCGCTCGACGACGACGAATCGATCACCGACGACGGAAGCTAGGAACCTGCGCCGCGAAGATTTCGCGCCCGCACCGAAGGCAGTGCGTCGATGCGGTCAGAGATGCGATCAGGGAGTGGGATCGCAGGCGTCACCGATCCCGTCACCATCGGAGTCTTGCTGGTCGCGATTCCATACCGATGGGCAGTTGTCGACCGCAGCGCATATGCCGTCGCCGTCCGGGTCATTGCCCGGATCTTCCGGGCAGCCGTCGCAAAGATCGCCGATGCCGTCGCCGTCGGAGTCTTGCTGATCCGGATTGCTCTTCCTCGTGCAATTGTCGCATTCTTCGCCGACACCGTCGCCGTCGGGATCCGTATCGCGAACCGTCGCGACCTGCGGACAGAGATCGCATAGATCCCCGCGACCGTCACCGTCGCTATCGACCTGATCCGGATTGAATATCCCCGGGCAGATGTCGCAGACGTTGCCCGCCCCATCTTGGTCGAGGTCCACCTGCATGGGATTGCTGCGCCCGGGACAATTGTCGGCCGTGCCGCATGACTCTTCCGACTCGATCACTCCGAGCGCCAACGCCGTGCTCAAGGTGCACCCGCGAACGAGCTGACGCGAGATTTCGGCGATCGCCTCCTCCTGAGGAATCGTCAGTCGCTTGAACATGGCGCAAGTCGCCTCACGAACGGGCTTGACTTGACCGCCTTCCCACGCTTTCCGTGCGTTTGACACCACCTGCCGAAGTTCCGCCTCGATTTCCGGGTCGTGGATCACCGCGAGTTCGATATGCGTCTCGAGATCATCGAAATCCCGACACGGCGGCACATAGTAAGACCAGTTCCGCGCCCAAAGGCCCGGCTTCCCGTCGTACTCGGCGCCCTTGCCGTCTTCGGAATCCGTGAAGGCGACAACGTGACGCCCCGGCGCTCCGTGTGTGTACTTGTAAGCCGCACCGTCGGTCTTGTAGGTCGTCGCGTTCGAGATGCGGTGCATCTCCATCCAGGAAGTCCAGGAGGGATAGCATTCCGTCCGCACATCGTTGTGCCAAGAGATGAAGTCCCCCTTGATGACCGCCGCCGGACCGAACCAGTTCAGATGCGACCATCC
The DNA here is from genome assembly GCA_027021395.1 of Acidobacteriota bacterium. Taxonomy (GTDB): domain Bacteria; phylum Acidobacteriota; class Polarisedimenticolia; order J045; family J045; genus JALUUK01. The sequence continues at coordinate 6,642 of JALUUK010000496.1, read as the reverse complement.
GATCTCGCGACTTTCTCCGCTTTCGATATCGTAGTACCCGAGTTGGTACTCCCAACCGCGACTCGAAAAGCTGAGAACGTGGCGGCCGTCCAGACCTCCGACAAAGCCTGGAAGTTCGAAGCTCTTTTCGCTTCCCTCGGCGAAATCTCTCAGGTGAGCCGTTCCGGCGCGTGATTCCGACCAAAGCCAGCGGTCGCCGTCGAGGACCGCTGCGTAGGCGTCGACGATGGAAAGTTCGAGGCCGTCATCGCCGAGATAAACGGCGACCCTGTCGGAGCGGTTCCCCGGGCTCGGATTCGATTTCGGCGTCGCCACCATCGCCAGATCGCCGCCGTCCGTCCAAGCAATCGTGGAGTAGTAGGATGCGACACCCGTGCTGTGCACGCCCTCGGGTAGAGAACTCACGCCCGGAAAACGCGTCCATCGCAACACGGTATCTTCGAGATCCTCGTCGCCATTGAGATCGCTTCCCACCCTTGCTTCTTCGGTCAAGAACCAGACCTGCCTGCGCCCGGCGAAAGCGGCATGTCCCTCGGCCTGCGTGTTGATGTGCTCGCCGCTTCGCGTATCGATCACTTGTACGATGGCATCTTCGGTATCTCCATCGCCGTTGAGGTCGCTGCCGACGCCGGCTTCTTCGACGGCGAATGCGATCCATGGATCGGCGAGACGAGGCCCCTGCCGATTGATCGCAAACGGCCCCCCGCCTTCACCCGTAGAAGCCCTGAACCAGTAGAGCAGGATGTCCTGCTGGTCTCCATCCTCGTTCAGATCCACGCCCTCCGTCGCTTCGTTTCGGCGGTAAGCGACGAGATCACCATCGGCCCTCCACGAGAAAGTCTCGGAGATGAAAACCGATTCCCCGGATCCGATGCGGCGCATCGCGAGCAATTGGTCCCGCATGTCACCGTCACCGTTGAGGTCTTCTCTAGCGTTCCCTTCCTCCACCTCGAGAAAGGCCATGCCTTCGAATACCGACTCGCAGTCGTCCCAAGAGCAGGTGGCTTGGTCCGTATGAATCAGCGGACCGTCGCGATCGGCCGCGCAATCTCCTTGTTTCTCGTTCGGACCGACGAAGAGCGGAATCGGCAGAGCCGTCCGTCGACGCCCTTCTTCATCCGTAAAGAGGACCATGTAGTAGAAGTGCGTCGCCGCGCCATCGAGATAGTCCTCCGCATTGAACTCGCCGCTCAATTCCGCCACTTCGCCGACATCGAGATCACCCGCTGCGAGACGTCCAAGATCGCCCGGAAGGATGCGCAGAGTGTGGTACACCTCGCCTCCCGTCCCTCCTCCGTGAGCGAGATCATCGATGGACCCTTCGAGCTTGGAGGCAATCGTCACCACGAGAACCGAGCGGACCGGTGCCTTTCCCATATTGGTCAAGTGGATGGTCTGTCCCTGCCGGCGACCGCTCTCCGTCTCCGTGGATCGCCCCCAAGTCACGCTCAAGCGGAACGGATACGAACGCTCTTCTCTCAAGAGACCGGGCAACATCGCGTCCATATCCCGTGCGAGTTGACTCCCCTCGATGGGGTCGACCACCGTACGGATACCGTCGCCCACTAGCCGGAGCAATCCATCGAGGGCCGCAGCCCGGGCATCGGAAGGAAACGGTCGGTCGAGACGAACGGCGCTGTCCGGATCGTTCAGGCCGAGTTGGTCGAATAGTACGAGCAGAGAATCGACGCGCTCGATGAGGGATTCGTCCTTCGTAAATTCGCCCCAATCTGCGAGCACCCGCTCTTCGGCTGAAGGCGTTTCGCCTTCCCCGGAAGCAGTGCCCGCTTCGGCAACGGCGAATCCGTTCCCGGCGAAAAATCCCAAAATGGCCCACAAGGCGGCCCGCTGGAGAATCCATCGGCTCTTCATGACATTCCCTCCTCTCATCTCTACTCGGCGATCCCTCGATCTCTCTTCGCTCTGCGCGCCGCGGGAACATCCACACTTTGCACGCCCCCCCACCGTCTTCATGATGCGCTCTCCCGCTCTTCCCCCGAGTCACGACCCTCTCGCCCGACGAGTGCCTCCGACCTCACCCAACCAAGCGTGTCGTGATTTTACGGCAATGAGCACATTCAATGGAAGCCGAATTCGACGACCTTTCCCCCGAATCCCAAGAAACGTCCACATCTGCCTGTATTTTCGGCATCCGCACTCCGGCCACCTGGAAGATCCACCGCCGCGTACGACGAGCAAAACCGATCGGAACGAACGCATCGCAGCGTTCTACGCGACGCGGAGGTCATGAAAGTTTCCGCCGAGTATCATGTGCCTGAGGACCTCGACATGGGCCATGAAACGATCGCAACGAGCGGCCGTGCGCACAGGCGGCCGATGCGCGCGTGGCGGCGCAACATAGGGAAAAGCACGGTGCTTGCGCTCGGCGTCGCGCTCATCTGTGCTTGCGCGAATGAGCGCGCAGGATCGTCTCACCCTAGCGAGGAGCAGAAGGCGATGAAGGAAAGCAGCCCCATCCACCACGAGATCGACTACATCGAGATTTCCGTAACCGACATGGCCGAGGCCAAGCGCTTCTACGGATCGGCCTTCGACTGGGAGTTCAACGACTACGGGCCGGGCTATGCGGGAATCCGGAAGAAACGAGGGGGAGAGGCCGGCGGCTTGAGCCTGGAGTCGCATCTCTCCACGGGCGGACCGTTGGTCATCCTCTACTCCACGGACCTCGAAGCGACTCTCGCGAGCGTTCGCAAAGCCGGCGGTCGGATCACGAAGGAGCCGTTCACTTTTCCCGGCGGTCGCCGCTTCCATTTCATGGATCCAAGCGGTAACGAACTCGCAGTCTGGTCGGAAAAATAAAGAAGCGCACCGTAAGAGAGAGATCGTAACCGCACGGCAGCGCGCGAAAACATCGTATCCTGCGAGGCGCCGCGGAAGACGAGGTCTCTGTGACGAGGAAAGGGCGGTCGCAGCGATGCAGGGATGCGAGAATGCGGGTTGTGATGCCGTGAATTTCGTGGAGACATGGCGATGGCGACTTCACTTCTGGAGGGACGCACGGTCGTGGTCACCCGCGGAGAGGGGGACGGCGTGCGCTGGGTCGAAGAACTTCGGCAGCGAGGGGCGGTGGTCTTGCACCGGCCCTGCATCACGACGGAATACTTCAACGATGAGGAAAGTGCCCGAGCGCTCGCGCATGCGTTGACGGGTGCGGCATGGATCGTCTTCACTTCGCGTCACGGTGTGCAAGCTGCGGCGGCACTTTGGCCGCGAAGCCTGCCGGCGGGAGTCCGCTTGGCGGTGGTCGGTACGGCCACGGGGGAAGCGGCCGCAGAGTTCTTCGGTCCGGTGGACTTGGTGGCGCCGGAGGGGACGGGCCGTTCGCTGGCGCTTGCTCTGCTTCGCAAGCTGCCGCCCGAAAAGTGCGGCCGGAAACCCAAGATCGCGATCGCCGCGGCGGAAGGCGGCAGACGTGACCTGGATCAGGTGATCCCGGCGCAGCGAGCCGATATCGTACATGTCGCGGTGTATCGTACCGTTCCCCACCCACCGCTCGACCCTCCGGAGGACCTCAGCCGAATCGATGAGCCGGTGGTGCTGCTGGCAAGCCCATCGGCCGTCGCGGGGCTGCTCAACCGCGCGCGTCTGCCGGAAAATGCGCGTATCGTCACCATCGGTCCTTCAACGAGCGAAGCCGCCCGGAAGGCCGGGCTGAAGATTGCGGGAGAGGCCCGCGAGCGAACGCTGGAATCCATGCTGGAGGTCATACCGTGAATCGACCGATCGATGTCGCACCGGGCAGAATCCGTCCCCGTCGGCTGCGCCGAGGGGCGCTGCTGAGAGCCATGGTGCGCGAGACCCGTATCGCGCCCGAGCAATTGATCATGCCGCACTTCGTCCTTCCTTCTGCGAACGGGCGACAAGCGATCGACTCCATGCCCGGCATCGAACGCCTCGGCAGAGATGCGCTGCTCGAGCAAGTAGAGTCGGATGCCGAAATCGGAGTGCGCAACGTACTGATCTTCGGCCTTGCCGGCGAAGGCGAAAAAGATCCTGTCGCCGGAGCCGCATCCGATCCGAAAGGAGCGGTACCGCTGGCCGTCAAAGAGATCAAGAAGCGCTTCGGGGAAGATGTTCTGGTGATCACCGACGTCTGCCTCTGTGCCTACACCGACCACGGACATTGCGGCTTTCTCGACGATGCGGGGCGAGTGCTCAACGACCCTTCACTCGAGCAACTCACGGCGATGGCGGTGGCTCATGCCGAGGCAGGTGCCGACGTGGTCGCTCCTTCCGACATGATGGATGGAAGGGTTGCGGCGATCCGCGATGGTCTCGATGATCGCGGATTGACCGAGACGGCGATACTCTCCTACTCGGTCAAGTACGCCTCCGCCTACTACGGCCCCTTCCGCGACGCCGCCGATTCCGCGCCGGGCAAGGGCGACCGTCAGGGATATCAGATGGATTCCGCCAACGTGCGCGAAGCCGTGAAAGAAGCGTTGCTCGATGTGCAGGAAGGCGCCGACATGCTGATGGTCAAACCCGCGCTCGCCTATCTCGATGTGATTCGCGCCGTGAAAGAGGCCACCGCGCTGCCGTTGGCGGCCTACAACGTCTCCGGTGAGTTCTCCGCGGTAAAGGCCGCGGCTCTGCGCGGATGGCTAGACGAGGCGCGAGTGGTGCGGGAAAACCTTCACGCCATGGCTCGGGCCGGAGCCGACGTGATCATCACCTACCACGCCCGGGAGGCGCTTCGGGAAGGATGGCTGTGAAGAACATCGTGCATGACGAGAGCGAGCAGATTTTCTCCCGCGCCTGCCGCGCGCTGCCGGGTGGAGTGAGTTCCCCCGTCCGCGCCTTTCGCGCCGTCGGCGGCACGCCGCCGGTGATCGCACGCGCTGCGGGCGCCGAAATCGAAGATGTCGATGGAAACCGCTATCTCGACTTCGTCTGTTCGTGGGGCCCTTTGATTCTCGGCCACGCTCATCAGGCCGTGGTCGAAGCTGTCACCCGGGCCGTGCGCCGTGGATCCTCTTTTGGGGCGCCTTGCGAAGACGAAGTCGCGCTCGCTGAGAAGGTCATCGACTTCTATCCGGCTGCGGAGCAGGTGCGTTTCGTCTCTTCGGGCACCGAAGCGACGATGAGCGCCATCCGTCTCGCACGCGGCGTCACGGGCCGTGACCTGATCGTGAAATTCTCGGGCTGCTACCACGGCCATGCGGACCACTTGCTGGTGGCTGCCGGCTCGGGTTTGGCCACCTTCGGTCAACCGTCGTCGGCGGGTGTGCCGGAAGCCTTCGCCGGATTGACACGCGTGCTGCCTCTCGACGACCTGCCACGACTCGAAGCGCTCTTCGCCGAAGAAGGAGCGCGGATCGCAGCGGTGATCATCGAACCTGTCCCAGCGAACAACGGCCTGTTGCTGCCGCGCGAAGGTTACCTCGAAGCCCTGCGACGCATCACCGAAGAGCATGGCGCTTTGCTGATTTTCGACGAGGTGATTTCCGGTTTTCGTGTAGCGCCGGGAGGCCTCTGCGAACTCAGCGGCGTGATGCCCGACTTGGCGACCTTCGGCAAAGTCATCGGCGGCGGCCTTCCCGTCGGTGCTTTCGGTGGATCGCGAGAGATCATGCGGCAGCTCGCCCCGGAGGGCGACGTCTATCAAGCCGGCACGCTTTCCGGAAATCCCGTGGCCATGGCCGCCGGTCTCGCCGTGCTCACGCATCTGCAACACGAAGATGCCTGGCGACGACTCGATGAACTCGGCGCGGCACTCGAAGAGAGGCTGCTGCCGGTGCTGAAAAACGCACCCTTCCCCGTCGCCCTAGCCCGCATCGGCTCGATTTTCTGGATGGCGCTCAACACGAACGATCCACCGCGCGCCGCCGAAGCCGTGGCACCGGATGCCGGAGATCTCTACCGCCCCCTTTTCCACTCGCTGCTGAACCGAGGCGTGAACCTAGCCCCCTCGGCCTTCGAAGTCGGCTTCATCTCGCTCGCGCACCGCGAAGAGCATTTCGATCGGCTAGCCGAAACTCTCGACGCGGCCTGGGCCGAGCATCCTGCGAGGTGAGCGCTTCTCACGCGGTGCTTCTGGTCAACCTCGGCACTCCCGGCGCACTGACCGAAGACGCCGTCCGCGCCTTCCTCGACGAATTCCTCAGCGACCCGTTGGTGGTCGACTGGCCGCGTGCGATCTGGATCCCGGTCTTGCGCGGCATCGTCTTGCGACGCCGACCGGCCAAAGCTTTGGAACTCTATCGATCGATCTGGAGCAGCGAAGGGTCCCCCCTCGCACTTGGAACCGAGCGTCTCGCCGACGCTCTCGGTGCGCGCCTCGCGGATCTCGCGCGAGTCGTTCCGACCTATCGTTACGGCCTCGAGGGTCTAGCGAAGAGATTGCCTCAGATGGCGGCGGAGGTATCGGGCCGCATCATCGTCTTGCCTCTCTTCCCTCAACGTACGGCCTCGAGCCACGGGACGGTGCAACGGTTCGCTCGAGACCTTGCCGAGCGCGACGGCTTCACCGAACGGCTCCTTCCCTTGGACTTGCCGCCGGATGACGACGGCTACCTTGCCGCCGTCGCCGACCGCTGCCGCGAAGCGTTCGCTCGGGATGGAAGCCGAGGCGAGCGATCCCTTCCGAACGCGCCCGAGCGGGCGCGCGCACCGCAACGA
>JALUUK010000495.1 GCA_027021395.1 Acidobacteriota bacterium | reverse complement strand
GAATCCGCGAGTTCCCTGGTATCCATGCTCAAAGGCGATTTCTACATCGACGAAGGGAGCGTGACGCGAGCGATCCGAGACAGGAGCAGCTTCAACGTCATCCATCTCGACTCCGGTATCAAGGTCGACCTATTCGTGAAAGGTGATGCGCCGTTCGATCTTGAGGAGTTCGCGCGACATGTATGGAGCGCAGCGGAATAGCGGTCAGGTGCAGTACCTTGTTGGGCTATAGTAAAACAATGCTCCATAGGTCCTACTTGTCCGCGCGAGTGAGCGGGCCCATCCATGCATTTGGGGGGCCTGCTCGTTCTTGTATTCATCAGCGAAGTCTGACGGTACCCGGCTCAAGTTGACGATACCCACCCGTGACCTGCCCCTCAAAGCCCTACCGCCAATTAGGTTGCCATCTCTTTCAAAACCGACGCCGTCACTTTTTTCTTCGATCTGCGATAGGATATGCCGTCGCTTGGAGGTCGAACGATGCACCTTGCCCGATTCGCCGCTGTTCTGCTGATCTGCTGTTTCTCTGTTGCCTGCAATGCGCCGCGCCCTTCACCCGAACCCGCATCCAAGAAACAGCCAATGCCGACAGGACAGGCAGCGGAGCCGAAGACGGCCCGAATCTACTCTTGCGACAACTATCAACCGTTGGGTGCACGCCCGGATAGCATCTGCTTTCCACTAGGCGACCCCAAGCACATGAGTATCGGTATCTACCCTGAGCCTGCGCGCGGCACCGCATCGCGCGTAGCTGATACAGGCGATGGACTTGCGGTGGAGATCCTCGCAGAGCGCGACGTCTTCGGCAATCGCTGGTACAAGATCAGGATCCAGGACGGCGGACAGACGGGCTGGATCGGGGCGCATCTCACTCGCCTAGACGACTAGCCTGGATACAGTCCGGCATCTTTCCAGAGCTTCAAAACGGCCAGTTCATGTTGGGTTCGATGAGCCCCTGACGACGCCTGACGGGGGCGCTCTCTTGCGGAAGGCCCTCGACGATAAGCTTGGAATCACGGAAACGACCGCTGGGTACTTGCCCGATTCGCGGGAGCCGTCGAAGCTTCGCCACGCAGCAAGGCGTGGAAGCTCACCTTCGAGTCGTTCTCGGCTGGGGCTATGCCAGCCGAAGTTGATAGGGGGTGGCCAAGGCCTCCCGTACTCACTCGATGTCCAACCATGGCCCTGATCAGTGCGGCCGGGTAAGACCCCGCCGCACACGCCAAGCCGGCAGCGAGGAAAGCCGGATCCCCAGGTCGTTGGCGGCGAGATCCTGCATCGAAAAGGAGCGCAAGGGCAGAAAGATCTGAACGGCTTCGTCAACGGTGATCAAGAGCATCAGCCGGAAGACCACGCGACGCCACTGTTGCGGCTGCGACGACCTCGCAGACCCGATGAAGGCCAAGCCGGAAAGATAAGGAGACGGTTCCAAAGGGGAAGAAGTGCCCGAGCAGGTCTCCTCCGGGAATCTGATGAAGAAGTACCAGATTGCGCATGCCTACACCGCGAGTGGCTGCGAGCGAGATTCCCAAGACCACCAACGCCGAAGCGACGGCAAGCCGCCGCATCGCCTTGGCCGAAACCTTCGTAGCGCTCATGCTCGAGAGCGCCTCACCTGGAAATCTACCGCGAAACTCCCTCCGTCTTTTCTCGCGTTTCCTGCTGTCAACCCTCCCTTCCTCCGCTCGTCCCTTCACTAGGCGGTAAGTTGAGTGCTCGGAACCACGCCCGACACCGGGGACGGACCGTCCGGAATCCAGAAAAGGAGAAAAGACCATGACGAGAACCTTGCTGTCGATGCTCTTGCTGGCATTGATCTTCCCCTTCGCTTCCGCAGAGATGCCCGGCCTGCATGACCGCGGACGCTTCCCCATTCCCGACCCGAATCCCGGAGCTCGGTATATCGCCGAAGACCCCGTATCCGAGACGAGCGCAGACGAAGAAGGAACCGTCGGCGACGAGATCGAGGTCGAGGCGGAAGCAGGCTT
>JALUUK010000494.1 GCA_027021395.1 Acidobacteriota bacterium | reverse complement strand
TCACTCATAGAAAAGATGTTACTCCCACAGCCCCAAGAGTCGGCGGTGGAGTGGGTGGGTTCGCACCTGCACCTTTTGATCTTCATTGCGTCCGTGCTCGCCGCTAGCAAAATGGACGTCGGCTCCGGGCCGGCGTTTGAGCCGAGGCGCTCCCGACGACTTCGCTCCGTCTCGTCGGGACGCCGCAACGGAGCGACACAGCTCAAGGGAGTTTTCATGCCGCTCAAGGAAATAGGTCGATTTACGATTCAGCATCTTTCGATCCTCAACGAGAAGGGTGTCGTCGACAAGAAGCTCGAACCGGACCTAGGAGAAGAAGAACTGCTTCACCTCTATTCCTCGATGGTTCTAGCGCGCGAAGCCGATCAGCGCATGCTGCGCCTGCAGCGCCAAGGGCGCCTAGGAACCTTCAGCCCCTGTACGGGCCAAGAGGCCGGAGCGTGCGGCCCGGCGCTCGCCATGGCTCAACAGGATTACTTGATCCCCTCTTTTCGTGAACTCGGAGCCCTGCTCATGCGCGGCGTCCCTTTGCATCGCGTTCTGCTCTTCTGGGGAGGGTATGAAGAAGGAAACGTCTTCAGCGGAGCCGAGAACACGCTGCCGATGTACGTGATCGTCGGCTCTCAGGTCGCGCACGCCGTGGGCATGGCCTACGGACTTCGCTACCAAGGCAAGAAGGAGTCGACCGTCGTTTCTTTCTTTGGTGACGGCGCGACCTCCGAAGGCGATGTTCATGAGGCCTTCAACTTTTCCGGCGTGTGGAACACGCCCAACGTCTTTCTCTGCATGAACAACCAATGGGCCATTTCGACGCCGGTCGACATGCAAACGGCGGCGGATTCGATCGCGCAAAAAGCCATCGCTTACGGAATTCATGGAATCCAGGTCGACGGCAATGATGCGCTCGCCATGTACCAAGCGACAAAGGACGCGATCGCCCGCGCACGAGCCGGGGAGGGTTCGACCCTGATCGAGGCCGTAACTTATCGGCTTTCGATGCACACGACGGCGGACGACCCGTCCAAATACCGTGACGAAACGGAGGTGGAGCCCTGGCATACGAAAGATCCGTTGACCCGCTTCGCCACCTATTTGAAAAAGAAGAAGCTCTGGAACGATGAAAAGGAAGACGCGCTGCGCACCCGAGTGAGGGCAGTGATCGACGAAGAGGTCGCGATCTACGAAAAGGGTGTCGATGCCAAGCCCGACATTCTCTTCGATCATGCCTACGGCACGCAGCATGAGGAAATCGAAAAACAGCGCGAAGAATTCCTTCAAAACCTGCGCCAACGCGATGAGGAGTCGGCCGATGCCTAAGATGACCATGGTCCAGGCCATCAATCGAGCACTGCACGAAGAGATGAAGGCCGACCCCGGCGTGATCGTGCTCGGGCAGGACGTCGGCGTCAACGAAGGCGTGTTCCGCGTCACCGCGGGTCTTCACAAAGCCTTCGGCTCCGAGCGCGTCATCGACACTCCTCTCGCAGAGTCGGCGATCGCCGGAACCTCCATCGGTATGGCGCTGGTAGGGCTAAAGCCCGTCGCGGAAATGCAGTTCTCCGGCTTTTCGTATATCGCGCTCGGCCAGATCGAAGGCCACGCCAGCCGTTGGCGCTCTCGAACGCTGGGTGAACGAACATCTTCAATCGTCATCCGAATGCCCTACGGTGGGGGCGTGCGCGCGCTCGAGCACCACTCGGAAAGCCGCGAAGCCATGTACGCCCACCTCCCGGGACTGAAAGTCGTCCTGCCCTCCGGCCCGCGCAATGCCCGCGCGCTGATGCTCGCCGCGATTCGCGACCCGGATGCCGTGATCTTCATGGAACCAAAGCGCTCTTACCGTGCGTTCCGCGAGGATGTCCCCGAAGAACCGGAGACGATGGAAATCGGCAAGTCGCAGGTCGTCCAACAGGGCACCGACATCACGGTGATCTCCTGGGGAGCGATGATGCGACCGGCGATGCAAGCAGCCGAAAGTGTTCTGGCATCA
>JALUUK010000493.1 GCA_027021395.1 Acidobacteriota bacterium | reverse complement strand
TGCCGCGGATCGCATCTAGATCCTTCGCGTGTTCTAGGGCCGTCTCATGCGTGCGCAGGTGTGCGAGGCGGCGTTCTATCGCTGGCTCGTGAGTTCGCGCTAGTGCCACTCGTGCGTTGCGAAGGCGTGCGCGAACGATTCGGACGGCGAAGTCTGCGCGGACCACGGGATCGTCGAGTATCGTCGCCTGCCGCAACCATCTTGGCCATGGCACGCCGCGCGGTCCTCTGTTCGCGTTCTCGGGTGACAATGTTACGAGCAGATCCCCGGCCGAACCGATGACGTGTACCGGTACGCCGCGAGCCGCGGCATGCTCGAAAATCGGCGTCGTCATTGTATGACGGCCCAGGATCGTCACCTCTTCGATGCGCGTCCACGGGACATGCTCCGTTCCTCCCTTGCGCCGGACCGTCAAGCCGCCGGATCGGCTACTGAGGTGGGCCGAGGGGTCCGCGATAACAAGAGGAAACGAGCCCGTCCGGCCTGACTGCTCGTTTCCCGCGCGCGGTTTGGGCCACACCTCGTGCCAGGGACGGGCGTTGCGGGTGGGGCGCCACGGCCACGGTCGAGCCGTATCTCGCATCGGCTCTTTCTCTTCGTTCGCCGAACCGTCGAGAACGACCGAGTGACAGAATAGATATCCAAGATACCGAAAGCCGTGATTGAAGCTCGTCGCTCGAGTCTTCTCTTCGTTCAGTTCCAGTCCGAGTTCGCCCAACGCTGCCTCGGCCGAAACCCGCGCTCGTTCAACATCGCCGGCCCGACGGCAAAGCACGACGAAGTCATCGGCATAGCGGACGATCCGAAACCCCGAGGTCCGCATGAGTTCATCGAAATGGTCGAGGTAGATGTTTGCCAACATGGGCGAGACGACGGCGCCCTGAGGTAGACCGCGGCGTCTGGTGATGACGCGGCCATTGAACTCGACGTCCGCCTCGATCCAGTTGCGCAGAAGCGCCACTATGGGATCGTCGGGGCCCAACAATGTCTCAAGCCGGTCCATCATGATGTTCCAATCGACTGTGTCGAAGAAATCCTCAATGTCGGCGTCGAGAACGTGAACGAAGCCCTCATCTCGTAGACGCTCTATGTGGGTGGCGGCCGTTCTTCGCGAAAGTCCTCTTCGATAGCCGTGGGAGCAGTCCTCCAGAAGCTGCTCCACGCTTTCCTCCAAGGTGTTGACCACCGCGCGTTGGACGATTCGGTCTCGCACCGTCGGGATGGCGAGGGCTCGGACACCTCCACCTTTCTTTGGTACGAGGAGCCCTAGCAGCCGCGAAGGCTCGTAGCGGCCGGTCTTGAGCGAAGACTGCAGATCTCGGAGGGAATCGGAATCATCGAGCCAGTCGTCGAAGGTCTCGCCATCGACGCCCGGAGTCTTTCCGCCGTCGGAAACGTCGTTCAGCGCGCGTCGCAATGTGCTCGCCCGGGTGATGATGTCGAAGTGGGTCTGCTTCGGCCCAGCTTGATGAATCGGATGGCCGCTTGGTGGTCGCTCGATACGATAGCGACCGAAACCGAAGTTCATGCTCATTCCCAGTCCGAGCAACTCTCCGAGTACGAGGTGGTTGGCCCAGGCGCGGCCCAGGCGCGGTGGAGTCAGCAACGTTGCAATGCCCATGGCCCCTTCGAGATACTTCTTTGTTTTTTTTCCATCCGCTCGGTCGAAGCATCTCTTGTATGCCGCATCTATCCGTTCCAGGCAAAACCGTCGATGCCGCCAGGATGGATCGACGGCGAGCTTCTGCATGCGGCGGAGAGATTCGCCGGATCCGCAAGCAGCGGTCAAGCGAAGCGAATGATCGAGCTGTAAGAAAAGACGCTGAGCGTCGAAGTGGTCCGGGCCGAGGAAGCCGTTTCGTGTACCTCGCGACCGTCCGATGCGCAGCGGTGACGTAAAGCGGACGACGAGTTCGTGCGCATCCGCTAGGCGATCGATCGCAGGAGCAAGCTCGTCCATCGTGACCAAACGCAACCCGTCGATGGATGA
>JALUUK010000492.1 GCA_027021395.1 Acidobacteriota bacterium | reverse complement strand
CGGCTCTCTGCAGGAAACCTCGAGCGCGCTTCAGGCGGATGTCAATGCGCTCATCGAAGAGATGGAAAGGTCGATCGCCGAAGCCGATCGCTTCATCGCAGAGATGAAGCCGGAAGGTTGACGGTCGGCCCTCCCCGTGTACACGCAGCGCGCTTCGGAAGAGCAAGCCGTCGCGAGCACGATTCCGACGGAGACCTTCCCATCGAGATCAGGAGACCGTCGGCGTGCGGCGACTTCTCGTTCGTCCATCGCATACCGTCACTTCTCGTTCGGGCCGATTTACGCCCGGCAACGTGTTCTCGAGGATCCGCCGAGATTCACGCCTCCCGCGGTCGAAAGGTACTTCAGAAGAGGTGCTCAGCGGGAGTCGCGGGTTTCGATGCTGAGTTCGTTGAGGCGGCGATAGAAGCCCGCGCGCGAGATACCGAGGCGTTCGGCGGCGCGCGTGGCGTTGCCGCCGCCTTTTTCGAGTTCGCGCGTGAAGTAGAGACGGTCGAAGACGGCCATGAGGTGCTCGCGGTCTTCGGTATAGGTCGCGCACAAAAAGGCGGAAAGCGTGGTTTGCGGTCCCGGCAAGGGTTTGGGAGATGTGGAGCGATGCGCGAATTCGGGGCTATGGCGCTGGCCGGCAAGGGCGTCTCGCATCGCGTCGGCGTCGAGCGTGCTCGTCGGGCTGAGAATCACGGCGCGCTTGAGAACCGTATCGAGTTCGCGCACGTTGCCCGGCCATGAGTAGTCCGTCAGGGGGTCGATCGCATCGGGCGTGAGTTCGACGGGCGGCAGGCGCTCCGATCGACAGAAGCGGTCGAGAAGATGCTTCGTCACTTCGGGTAGATCTTCGAGACGATCGCGAAGCGGCGGAACGCTCAGCCGGTACTCATTGAGACGGAAGAAGAAGTCCTCATGAAAATCTCCCTCCTCGATCTTCTTTTCCAAGTCTTGATTCGTTGCGGAGAGCAACCTGACGTCGGCGTCGATCTCTCGTTTCCCACCGACTCGCTCGAAACGACCGGTTTCGATGGCGCGCAGCAACTTGGCTTGTCGATCGCGCGGCATCTTGTCGATCTCGTCGAAAAAGAGCGTTCCGCCGGAGGCCAGTTCGAAGCGACCGTGTCGTCGTTGGTCTGCACCGGTGAAGGCTCCTTTTTCATGGCCGAAGACTTCGGAGTCGAAAAGAGTATCGGTCCCGACGGCTCCGCTGATGACGACCAAGCGCTCGCGTGAGCGTGGGCTTGCGGCATGCAGCGCTCGGGCAACGAGTTCCTTGCCCGTACCGGTCTCGCCTTCGATCAGCACCCGCACCTTCATGGGGCCGACGCGTCCGATCTCCTCCCGAAGGTGCTGCATCACCCGGCTGCTGCCGATGAGCCGTCCCGCTTCCGCTTGCTGCATCTCGCGCGCATGAAGGCGCCAAGCGGTTTGTTCGAGTGCGCGCTGAACTTTCAGGTTCAGCACCTCGAGATTCGGGCGCTTCGTCACATAGTCGTTTGCGCCCAATCTCATGGCATGCACGACGGTTTCAGGATTCTCATCACCGGAAACCATGATCACCGGCAGGTCCGGTCGGATCCTACGAATCCTTTCGAGCACTTCGAGGCCGTCCGGTGGTTTGCCGAGATCGATATCCAAGAGCACGGCATCCGGATCGGTCGTTTCGACACGACGAAGTCCTTCGGCACCGCTGCATGCCGTTTCGATTTCGAAGAGATCTTCGCCGAGAAAAACGAAGTGTCGCAGAAACTCCGCGTCATCGTCCACCAAGAGCAGGCGCAGTTTCGTCATGGTTCTCTCTCCGTTGCTTGGTCGATCTTCGCAGGGCGCAGCACGTCGAAGTCGACTTCGAAGCATGCTCCGGAATCCGTCGTTGCGACGCGAATCGAACCACCAAAGCGTTCGAGTGTCCGCCGAGCCCAGAACAAACCGAACCCGCTGCCGCCTTTTCTCTTGGAGTAGCCTGCGCGGAAGACAGCCTCCGCATCCACCGAAGAAATGC
>JALUUK010000491.1 GCA_027021395.1 Acidobacteriota bacterium | reverse complement strand
AACAGTCGGCAAGCGACTACTACCTGCATAACGTCCTGATCCACGAGCTGGGCCATTTGCTCGACCGTCGCAACCAGAGTTTCAGCGATCGGGAGCGGTACGCGGAGTGGTTTGCCATCGAATACGGCTATCGCCGTGGCCTCTTGCGGCGACGGCGACGTGCCCGATGAGCGCGGTCGTGCCTCCACCCGGCGGCCGCTCTCCTCCTCGCCGGAATCGACCCGGACAACCGAATCGTTCCGTCCCAAGTCGTGTTACGCTATAATCTTAAGGACTCGAAGCGGTACGTCGCGGAGTTGAGGCCGGGAGAATGAGGAGTCGAGATGGGTAGAAAGCAATCGGACACGTGGCGTGTGGCCATCGCGATCGCATGGCTCTGCTGTGGTACCAGTGCGAGTCCTGCACTGGCGCGCATTACGAAGGAGGAGCAGGCGAGGCTCCTTCGGGTGCAGCAGCAGTTGCGGCAGGGAGGTCAGTTGTATGCCCGCAAGGACTATCAAGGAAGCGCCCGTGTCATCAAGGAGGTCCAGCGCACGCTCGATGCTCTGGTGAAGGAGGGCGATCGCGATTTCGTCGAAGCTTCATTGCCGCTCTATGGGCAATTGCAGCGCGCCCACATGTTGCTCAAACAACGTGGCGTGCAGCTCCCGGCACTCAAGGTTCCCGATCCGAAGAAGGCACCGCGCGTGCGCCCCAAGCCGACGAAGAAGGATGGCGAAGACGCTCCTGAGAATCCGATGCCGGCCGGCACCACGAGTTTCGTCAAGCAGGTGGCGCCGATTCTCGTCTCCAAATGTGGGCGGTGCCACATCCAGAATGCCCGCGGCATGGTCAGCATGACCGACTTCGAGACGTTCATGAAGGGGCCGGAGGCGGGCGCCGTCGTGTTGCCGAAGGATGCCGAGGGGAGCCGCATCATCGAAGTGATCGAGCAAGGGGATATGCCTCGCGGCGGGCTCAAGGTCACCCCGCAGGAGCTCAGCGTGCTCAAGACCTGGATCGCCGAGGGAGCGAAGTACGACGGCGACGACCGCAAGACCGCGCTCATGACGCTCGCCCCCGGCGTGCGTCCATCGGCACTGCCGAGAGTTCCCGAACGTCGAGCGACTGGCAAGGAGACCGTGAAGTTTTCGGTCGACATCGCTCCCGTACTGGCGGCGAAGTGCGTCGGTTGTCATGGCGGGGGCGACCGGCCGGCAGCGAGATTCGACATGATGACCTACCGCGGCCTGCTTCGCGGCGGCGAAAACGGTCCGGTGATCGTGGCGGGCAAGCCGGCGGAAAGTCAATTGATCAAGAAGCTCAAGGGCACCGGTGGGGGTGACCGCATGCCGCAGCGCCAGCCGCCGCTGCCCCCGGAGACGATTGCCAAGATCGCCAAGTGGATCGAAGAGGGCGCGACGATCGACGATGGTCGCGCCACGATGTCGCTGCGGGCGCTCGCGGCGATGGCGCGAGCGAAACGTCAAACGGCCGAAGAAGTCTCGGACGAACGCAAGCGGATTGCCGTGTCGAATTGGAAGCTGGCCTTCCCGGGCGTTCCGCATCGAAGCGTCGACTCGCAGAACTTCTTCGTCGTGGGGAACGTACCGGAACAGCAGTTGACGGCCGTGGCGAAGACCGCTGAATCGGTCGTGGTACGCATCCGCACCGCACTCAAGCTCCCTCGCAAGGAGCCGCTCGTCAAAGGGAAGATCACCATCTTTGTCGTCCCAGGCCGATACGATTACACCGAGTTCGGGACGATGGTGCAAAAGCGTGAAGTGCCGGCGGAGGAACGGGTGACGGGACGCTATTCCGTGGTCGACGCGTATGTGGTGATTCGACCGCCCAAGGAAGGGGAGGGCGACGAAGACGCCGAAGATGCGATCACGCGACTCTTGACGCGCGGTGTTGCCGACGTCGCCGTCGCGGCGTTCGGTGATGCTCCATCATGGTTCCGCAACGGACTGGCGATGTTGGCCGCGGGCAAGGCGTCGAAGGACGCCAAGCAA
>JALUUK010000490.1 GCA_027021395.1 Acidobacteriota bacterium | reverse complement strand
GCTCAGCGTTGTCCTCGTGCCCGACTAGGAGCCTGCGCGGTAGGACGTGCGCAGGCCTGAGTGTGGTGAACCAGGGTGGTTCCAGGCGCGAAGCTGACCATTCCGGCGTCGGGGCGGATCGGAGCGCCCGAGGTGTCCTGGTGCGCTGGGAAGCTTGTCATCGTGTTGAAGCACTGCAGGCGACCCTCCAGAGCGTCTTTCCCCTCATGCCCACGCCATCATTCCGTTCATTCGTCGCAGGTTGACCGCCAGGCAGACGAGCTTCCACTCCGCAGCGACCTTCTCCACCCCGCGTAAGCTGTAGCTGCGGAAGCCGAGCACCCCCTTGATCCACCCGAAGGGCGACTCGACTACCGCCTTTCGTCGCCGGTACACCTCCCGGCCTCGTTTGGTCCGCAGCTTTCGGGCCATCTCCCGCGTCTGACGCTTCGTTGGATCCCTGCGTGCCGGCTCCTCTCCGCGACCCAATGCCACGTAGCCATCGATCCGCCGACGCTTGAGTGAGACGAAGTTCTCCTCCGAGCGATAGCCCGCGTCGGCCAACACCCGCTTCGGCGTGCGACCCGTGTTGGTCCGCACCGCATCGAGTAAGGGACGTAGTTGCTGATTATCTACTGCTTGTTGCGTCACCTCTGCGGCCACGATCAACTGCTGCGCGTCGTCGACCGCCAATTGCGCGTTGTAGCACTGCTCGTAGCCTGTCGAGCACTTCATGATCCGACTGTCCGGATCGGTGAAGTTCTCCTGCGCCTTGTCCGGTGGACGGCCGAACGGACGCTTGTACTTCGGACCGCGCCGGCCTTGCCTGTCCTCGTCTCCAGGCTCGCGACCCGCGGCCTCGTCCGCCTCGCGCTGGCGCCGCTCCAATCGATCCCGGGCCGCGCGGATCGTTGCCAGCCGCTTCTCACGGCGAGACAACTCCTCCGGCAACTCATCCCCGCGGCGATCCACGCCGTACTTCACGTCTTCTTGCTCGTCGACGAGCCGGGCCTGCTGAGTCAGTTCACGAATCTCCTTCCGAAGCCGCTTCTCCTCGGCCAACATCCGCGAATAGCTCATCGCCTTGTGCTTGCTCGCATTCGCCTTGACCTTCGAACCGTCCAACGCCAACGTCCCCAGCTTGATCAGACCCACCTCCTGCGCGATCCGCACCACCTGTACGAACAAAGACTCGAACTCCCCCAGGTGACGCTGCCGAAACTCCGCGATCGTCCGGTGGGCCGGAAAGTTGCCCGCACACAGGACCCGGAAAGCCACGTCCTCATGCAGCTTACGGGCGATCTTCCGCGACGAGAACACTCCCGTCGCGTAGCCGTAGATCAACAGCTTGACCATCATCCGCGGTTCGAAAGGCTGTTTGCGCCGCCCGTCGCCCTCGTAGCGAGCGTAAAACCCACTCAGATCGATCGCGTCCACAGTGTCCGACACGAAAAACGCCAGGTGATCGTCGGGCAACCAATCGCGCGGATCGGGCGGAAACAGCTGCGGTTGATCAGGATGGTAGGGACGGAATGAAGTAGGCATGAGCTATTCTACCAAGAAACTGCGCCAGAGTTTCTACCGCGCAGGCTCCTAGACGTAGCGAGGCATGTCAACCTCCGGGCCCGACCTGCGTCCCGGCAGACTCTCTCGTTTGCTATCCTGGCGGCCGGCTCGGGAAGAGGAGATCACCATGGTGGCGGGGGGAGCGAGAGCAGGTGTCTGGCTGGCAAGGGGGATGGACCGAATTCTCGCCACGGCATTGCTGCTCAACTGCGTCCTCGGCTCCAGCGCCGCAGGCCGGCAGCCGCCCATCATCAAGACCGACAAGCTCGAGGAGGTGGAGGTTCGCTGGGTACATTACCCGGTGCTCTTCGAGCCCAAGATCGAAAACGGCTGCCAAGGCCTTGGGCCGGAGATGGTCCAGATCACCGAGGACGGAGGCCCACCCTTGCCGGTGGCCGACGTGAGTCTGAACCGATTGCCGACGATTCACGCTGTCGTCATCGACGTCAGCAG
>JALUUK010000489.1 GCA_027021395.1 Acidobacteriota bacterium | reverse complement strand
TGGATTCGGAGATCCCGGCGGAGCGGGTGACACCTGCTTTGCCGCGGACTGCGATGACTCGCGAGCGACCTGCGAAGCGGACTGTACGACCGACCTCGACGCCGATGGCCTGACAGACTGTGCGGATACTTGCATCGACCGAGATGGGGATGGCTACGGAGATCCCGGCGGTGCGGGCGATTCTTGCACCGGTGCCGATTGTGATGACAGCGTTGCGAGCTGCGATACGGAGTGCAGCCGCGATCTCGACCTCGATGGAACCTCGGACTGCGCAGATTCCTGCATCGATGCCGACGGCGATGGATACGGGTCGGCCGGCGGTGCAGGTCTGACCTGCACAGGTCCGGACTGTGACGACGGCATCGCCACATGCTTTGACGATTGCTCCTCGGATATCGATCTCGATGGAACGATCGACTGCGCGGATACCTGCATCGATGCCGACGGTGACGGCTACGGGTCGGCCGGCGGCGCAGGTGATACATGCCTAGGCACCGACTGCGACGACAACGACCCCACCCTCCCTCAATGCGAGAACAAGCAGTGCGGTGACAATGGGTGCGGGGGTGTTTGCGGAGAATGCGGACCTTCGAGCGTGTGCAACACTGCGTTCGAGTGTGAGTGCGTTCCTGTATGCGACGGCAAGACTTGCGGAGACGACGGATGCGGCGGCTCCTGCGGTTCTTGCGCCGTAGGCGAAATCTGCGACTCTCTAGTTTGGGAGTGCTGTACGGCGGACTCGGATTCCGACGGTGTCTGCGATGCCAACGATTGCAATCCGAATGACGCCGGCGTTTTTTCCATCCCTCCGGAGGTGGAGGGCCTGTCCATCGATGCCGATACCGAGACCCTTCGCTGGAATCCACAAGATGCGCTCTCGGGTTCGTCGACGGTCTTCGACCTGATGCGCGGGCTCGTATCGGAACTTCCCATCGGCGGGGGATCATCGGAAACCTGCCTAGGATCCGAACTGACGACGAACCAAGGGCGGGACAGCGAGCGTCCGAATCTCGGTATGAGCTACTACTACTTGGTGCGCGGCGAAAATTCCTGCGGCATCGGATCTTACGGCCGCGACTCCGCTTCGAACGAGCGGACATCGTCTTCCTGCCCATAGTTCGGGATCTTCACGAAACCCTCCGCGAGAGCACTCGCTACAGGTTTCGTGAATATTCCCGGCAAGGAACCGCTGCGACAAAGTGCGCCGGGCGCGCAAGGACGCGGAAGTCGCCAGGCGGGATTTGGCCGCCAACTCGCGTTCTCTAGGTTTACGGCCCCAACCGAGCGGCTTAGTCTTCCGATGAGCCCACTGAAAAGGGCAGCCCTCTGCCTTCTTCTTGCATCGCTTGGCAACGATGATAGATTCCCGCTGCCGCGAGTGTCGAAGCGGCGAAGAAAGGGGAAAAATGGAAGGAATCAATTGGGGCGCAATCGACCAGGCGGTGATCCTGGAATACGCCAGGAACATCGCTATCGCGCTCGTCATACTGGTCGTGACGTGGATCGTCAGCAACGCAGTCAAGGGGATGACGGTCAAAGCCCTGCAGAAATCGAAAATCGACTCGACCGTTTCTCGCTTCCTGGGCTCGCTCATCAAGTGGGGAGTCATGTTGCTCGGTGTCGTTGCCGCGATGGGCCGCGTCGGGATCGAAACCACCAGCTTTGCCGCCGCCATCGCCGGCGCATCGTTGGCCATCGGCATGGCTCTATCCGGATCGCTCGGAAACTTCGCTGCCGGAATCATGCTGCTCGTCTTTCGGCCCTTCAAAGCGGGTGACGTCGTCTCGATGGCGGGTGTCACGGCCAAGGTGACCGAGATCACGATGTTCGCCACCATCCTGGATACGGCCGACAATCGACGCATCATTCTGCCGAACAACTCGGTTTTCGGTGCAACGATCGAAAACGCGACCTTTCATACGGAGCGCCGAGTCGACGTTGCCGTCGGAACCGACTACTCGGCCGACCTCGACAAGACGCGCGAGGTGCTCGAAGCCGCTGCCGGCCGGGTTCCCGGTCGACTGAGCGACCGAGATGTTCAGGTTGTTCTGGCAGAACTCGGAGCATCCTCTGTCGATTGGAGCATCCGCGTTTGGGCTAAGACCTCTGACTTCTTCCCCGTGCGTGAAGCGACGATTCGAGAGGTCAAGCTGGCTCTCGATGAAGCGGGAATCGGTATTCCCTTCCCGCAGATGGACGTGCACATGGACAAGGCGTCGTAGAGTTTCGAATCGACGCATTGCCGTTGCTCAGCAGCCGGGAATCCCGGTTCACCCGGAAGCGCGCCGGGAAGAAGCTCGCGCCCGCCTTTGGCTGATCTTCGGGGCCGGCTGCTCGCCTTCAACTCGTCTCCCTCCCCGGTCTTCGAAGAGAAGCGAATCCGGAGACCGTGGGAGGAGAGCGAAGGTCTCGTGAGTCGTCCGAGAGTCGGATAGAATGTCCCTTCACCGATCGGAGATGCCATGAGCGACTTCTTCTATGGTCCGATGTTTCCACTCGGCGAAGATACGACGGACTATCGCCATCTCGGCGGTGAGGGAGTCGATCTTGACGAGTTTCGTGGGCGCAAGATCGTGCGCGTGGACTCTTCTGCATTGACTCGACTGATGCGTGAGGCCTTTCGCGACGTTTCCTTCTTGCTGAGAACGGAGCATCTGCAAATGGTCGCGCGGATCCTCGACGACTCGGAAGCCACCGAGAATGATCGTCGCGTAGCTCGCGCCCTGCTCGAAAATGCGGTGATCGCCTCGGAAGGCGTGCTTCCCCTCTGCCAAGATACCGGCACGGCCATCGTCATCGGCAAGAAGGGCCAACAGGTGTGGACCGAAGGCTCCGACGCCGAAGCGATTTCACGCGGTATCTATGAAACCTATGCCAAAGAAAACCTTCGCTATTCGCAGGTCGTCCCTCTGACGACCTTCGAAGAACAGAACTCCGGAAACAATCTGCCGGCTCAAATCGACATCTACGCCGTGCAGGGCACGAGCTATGATTTTCTTTGTCTGAGCAAGGGCGGCGGCTCGGCGAACAAGACCTTCCTCTATCAAGAAACCAAGGCTCTCTTGAACCCCGACTCTCTGCTGGCTTTCCTCGACGAGAAGATGAAAACTCTCGGTACGGCGGCCTGTCCGCCGTACCATATCGCCGTCGTGGTCGGGGGCACTTCCGCCGAAGCCAACCTCAAGACCGTCAAGCTCGCAAGCGCCAAGTTCCTCGACGGTTTGCCCACGCGCGGCAACTTCATGGGACAAGCTTTCCGCGATCGCGAACTCGAAGACAAGCTCCTTCATATCGCCGAAAAGACCGGTATCGGGGCACAATTCGGCGGCAAGTACTTTGCGTTGGATCTCCGCGTGATCCGCTTACCGCGACACGGAGCATCCTGCCCCATAGGACTCGGTGTTTCCTGTTCCGCAGATCGCCAGATCAAAGCGCGCATCGATGCCGAAGGGTTGTGGCTCGAACGACTCGAACGAGACCCGAAGCGATTCCTGCCGGAGCACCGTGCGGCCGGGGCGGCGGCGAGCGATCCCGTCTCCGTCGACCTTGACCGGCCGATGGCGGAAATCCTCGGTGAGCTGACGAAGTACCCGATTGCCACCGCTCTTTCGCTGACGGGAACCATCGTCGTCGCCCGCGATATCGCTCACGCCAAGATTCGTGAGCGCCTCGAACGCGGCGAAGAAATGCCGGAGTACTTGAAACGCCACCCGGTCTACTACGCCGGTCCGGCGAAGACACCCGATGGTTTCCCTTCCGGCTCCTTCGGCCCGACGACCGCCGGGCGAATGGACTCCTATGTCGATCTCTTCCAATCTCACGGTGGCTCTCTGATCATGATCGCCAAAGGCAATCGATCCAAGCAGGTCACCGACGCCTGTCGCAAGCATGGGGGGTTCTATCTCGGTTCCATTGGTGGTCCTGCTGCGCTCCTCGCGACGGAGAGCATTCGCAAGGTCGAAGTCATCGAGTACCCGGAGCTGGGAATGGAAGCGATCTATCGTATCGAGGTCGAGAACTTCCCGGCCTATATCCTCATTGACGACAAGGGCAACGACTTCTTCCTGCAACTTCCCCAGGCAACGCCCTCGTAGTCGCCCCGAATCGTCCGCAGAGGCTATTCCCCCCTTTCCCCCCTATTGCCCCCTTAGCACCGGCAAATCGGCCGCGATCCAGGCATTGAGACCCCCATCGACATTGACCGGGCGGTAACCGAGTTTCCGCAAGATGCCGCAGGCCGTGCTTGCTCGTAGTCCACCAGCGCAAAGGACGGCAACGGGAAGTGACGCGTCGAGACCGATCTCCGACGACATGGCATCGAGATACTGGAATTTCATGTAGGCCGATCCTTCGACCCAGACATTCTGCCGTTCGCCGGGATCCCGCACATCGAGGATCTGCATCTCGCTGCGCTGCACGCGCTCGTGCACTTCGCGCGGATGGAGAAGATCGAATGAAGCTCGCTCCTGTTCGGCGGCGGCCCAGGCCTGCATCGTGACGACACCTCGAGCGCGCTGATCTAGGCCGACGAAAGCCAGCTTCCTCGAAATGGCTTCTCCGTCCCCCTCCTCCTCGCTCACCAGCAGAAAATCTGAATCTTCGGGGGCGATCCACCCCACCGACTGCTCGAAGAGAGAGGATGAGAGAGGCACGTTGATGCTCCCCGGAACATGCCGGGGTGCATATTCCGGATAATCTCTCGTATCGATGACCGGCAGACCGAGTGAAAGCTGCTTTTGAAACTCGTCGACGGACAGGCATGGGATGACGACATCATCCCAGGAATAGGGCCGAATCCCTCGGTTGATACCGACGATATTCAGCATGTTGGCCGGTCTTGGAGGCTGTTCGGCCGCCATGAACTCGACGAAGAGGGATTCCTCTTCGATCAAAAGCGTTGGATTCGTCCGGCGTTCGTAACCAATCGTTGTGACAACCTTGCCACTCGTCACACGCCCTCAGGTGGAGCCGGCCACGTGGCCGGGATATACCTCTACGTGGTCGGGTAGATTCAACAATCGCGGAATCGAATCGCGGAAGAGGACTCGAGAGCCTTCGGCTCCTTCCTGACCCAAGTCCGGCCGAGCCAGATCACCGACCATCAGAAAATCCGCCGTCAGCAGGAACCAGGGTTCGTCGCCTCGAGATCGATCGAAGACCAGAAGATTGATCTGTTCGGGCCGATGTCCCGGCATCGGGACAACTTCCATGTCCACTTCGCCTAAGCGAATATGATCACCGGGCTGCAGCCCCTTCGCGTCGTATTCGACTTCCGCCGCCGCGGGGAGAAGCAGTTCCGCAGAGGCCGCCCGAGCCAACCTTCTTGCCCCCGAGACGTGATCTGCATGGCAGTGCGAATCCACCACATGCGTCACACGCGAGCCCTTTTTCTCGGCGATGGCCAAGATGGGCGCGATATCCCAAAGGGGATCGAATACCGCACATTCCCCGGTCTCATTCGAGCCGACCAGATAGGTCGCGCAGCCTGTCTCTTCTCTGATGATTTGTTCGAACCACATGGCCTTTTTTCCTTCGGAAGTGCCTTTTCCCTCAGTTTAGCTCAAAATCCCGGCCGATGCGGACTTCGCGCGTCGACTTGTTCGTTGACTCGCATCCGCAATCACTGTAAATCTGCCGCACGACGGCGGCCTAGGGCGGACAGCGGGAGTTCGCGGCAAGGCATCCGGAATGGATCCGGAATCGAGATTTGACTCTGGTGGGGTTTGACTCTGGTGGGGACTTTGGAGATGGAATGCTCAGGTATTGCACGGTGTCGTACGAATCGAGGTCGATGACTTTTCTGCGCGCGCTGCTCGTCGGCGCGCTCGCGCTGCTCGTGCCCACGGTAGGCTGGGCCCATCCCGCCGCGGACGACCCCGAACGCCGGCCCGTACCCTCCATCGGCAATCTGAACTGCCTCTCATGGCCTAGCGCGCTCCCTATCGAGGTGGATACGAGCGTGGCGCTCGGAGACAGAAGCCTCCATTTCGTTGCGAACGCGGATGAAAGCGGAACCCCCATCCTCGACATGAATCTCTTCGTACGCTACCTCGATCCGAACACGGGAATTCCACGGGTCGGTTCCTACGTTCCGCACCTCAACGTGAAATTCTCGCTCATCGTCGGCGAGACCTATCATGGGCAGGGCGTCTTCGACTTTCGCATGACCGATAAGGGCCCCGCTTACGGAAAGGAGATCGTCCTTCCGAAGCCTGTGTCCGCCGACACACAGATCAGCATTTCCCTGGGAATCGCCTCTGCCTCCAAGCTGGAAGCCTCCATCCGAGACGTGGAGTGCAAGCTCCCTCCACTCGTTCAAATCGACTTTCCGTGGAAGACGGCGTTCGCCCCCGAGCCCGCCGCTCCGCAAGACGGCCGTGACGATGCCGGGATCGATGCCGGAGCCGCCGACCCGCTCCGCATGAACCTGATCGGATCGCTCGACCCGCGCCCGGCCGACGACTACGCGGATATCTGGGGATACTCCGACGGCGTCACCTACCTCGCCATCGTCGGCACCGATGACGGCACGTCTTTCGTCGACGTCACGGACCCGGCGAACCCCGTCGAGATCGGGTTCATCGACGGCGTCAACTCGTCGTGGCGCGACATCAAGACCTACGGACAATACGCATACATCGGTACGGAAGGTACAGACGGCGGCGTTCAGGTCGTCGATCTGACCGACCCTCTCAATCCCGTACTGGTCAACACCTACCGCGATACCGTCGGCATTTCTCATAACTTGGCGATGGAAGAAGATCTCGGACTGCTCTATGTCGTAGGAACGGATTCCGGCACGCGCATTCTCGACGTCGCCACGAATCCTGCCAACCCCGTCGAGGTCGGTTCTTGGACCGATCGCTATGTGCATGATGCGCACATCCTCGGCGACCGAGCCTATTTCGCCGAAATCAACAACGGCGTGCAAGAGGTCCTCGATTCGAGCGATCTGAGCAATCTCCAGGTGCTCGAGTCATGGAGCACTCCGGCCAACTTCACGCACAACGTCTGGGTCAATCAAGCACAGACCCTATGCGCCACGACGGACGAGAGAGCCGGAGCGTCCGTCGCCCTCTACGACATCTCGGATATTGCGGCGCCCGGGCCACCGCCACTGCTTTCGGAGTTTCGCCCCAATGCGGCTTCGATTCCGCACAACGTCATCTTCGACGATGAGGACAACGCTCGTATCGCGGTCTCTCACTACGCCATCGGTGTGCAATACTTCGATGCTTTCGATCCACAGATCCTCATCCCCTTGGGCCACTACGACACCTACCCTGCCGGTGATACGGGATTCAATGGAGCGTGGGGCATCTATCCCTTTGATCCTCGTGGGCTGATCTACATTTCCGATATCCAAACCGGCCTCTATGTCTTCGAATATGCTCCGACCGGAGGCTCGCTGACAGGCTATGTGCGGGATTCCGCGACGAGCGCGCTCTTGGCGGGCGTCAAAGTCGTTCTGCTTTCCGATGGACAAGCGACGACGACTGCCGCACATGGCGGCTACGGGCTCTACGCCCCTGCCGGCACGGTCGAAGTTCGCGTTTCCGCTCCCGGCTATGCCACGCGTGTCGTCAAGGGCGACGACATGTCCATCGACGGACGGGTGCGCCTCGATGTCGATCTGGCTGCTCTTCCGAGCGCCCCGATCAGCGGCGTGGTCAGAAACTCCGACGATTCGACACCGGTCGCCGGAGCCTTGGTCAAGATCCCCTCACTCGATCTCGAGACGACAACCGACGCCGATGGCAACTTTTCCTTCGCGGAGGCCGCGGTCGGCGGCCATGTCGTCACGGCCGACGCGTTCGGCTTTTCTTCCAACGCCGTGCGCACCGTTTTCGGCACGAACGGCACCTCGGACCTGGAAATCCGCCTTTCCCCCGGACGTTTCATCGATGATGTCGAGTCGAGCGTCGGCTGGACCCTTGGTGTGCCGAGCGATACGGCGACATCCGGCGAGTGGGAACGGGTCGATCCGATCGGCACCGGCGGCGGAACGGTCCAACCCGAGGATGACGCCACTCCCGCTCCAGGCGTCATGGCTTTCATCACGGGCCAAAGCTCCTCCCCCGGCTCACCCACCGAACAGAACGATGTGGACAACGGCGAGACGACCTTGCTCTCTCCGACCGTGAACATCGCCGACCTCGGTGCGGCACGGCTGCGATACCGGCGATGGGTCTCCACCAGCGGCGGCACCTTGGGAGGAGGCGGATCTCTCAGGCTCGATCTTTCGAGCGATGACGGCACGAATTGGACCGCCGTGGAGATCGTATCCGCAAACTTGAACTCTTGGAATGCGGCGAGTTGGGATATCGGATCTCAGATCGATCTCAGCGACTCTTTTCGTATGAGATTCCGTGCCGTCTCGGCCGGCTCCCTCGACAACTTCCGTGTGCTCGAGGCCGGGGTCGACGAGATCGAGATCGTAGAGGCCTGCCTTGCGCGATTCAATCCAGGTGTCCCCGATCTCGACCGCGATGGCATCGTCGATCCTTGCGATACCTGCCCTGCCGATCCTGACGACGACATCGACGCGGATGGAATCTGCGGCGATGTCGACAACGCCGCGGGAACGGCGAATGCCGATCAGGCCGACGGTGATGGTGACGGCGTCGGCGATGCCGTCGACAATTGCTCCACGATCGCCAACGCGCGGCAACGGGATCTCGACGGCGATGGTCTAGGCGACGCCTGCGACGACGACGTCGATGGTGACGGCCTTCTCGACGGCACCGAAGACGACGACCGTGACAACGACTCGGTTCTCGATGACGTGGATAACTGCATCAACGACCCGAACCGCGCGCAAATCGACGACGATGGCGACGGTGAAGGCAATGTCTGCGACGTAGACGACGGAACCGTTCAAGGCGTGATCTTCCAAGGCACGCAACTTCGATGGGATGGCGAGAGCGATGCGGACGACTACAACGTCTACCGAGGCGATCTCGGTGCACCGAGCCTTCTACCTCTAGCGGCCTGCTACTTGGCTCACGGCACGGCGCTCTATGTCAACGACCTCGACTATCCAACCGTCGGCGACGGCTTCTTCTATCTCGTCAGCCGAGTCGCCTCCGGAGTTGAAGGCTCATTCGGTCGCTCCTCCGACGGTACCGAGCGGAGCATCCGCGAAGTCTGCCCCTAGGAGCCTTCGCGACTTTGCGCTC
>JALUUK010000488.1 GCA_027021395.1 Acidobacteriota bacterium | reverse complement strand
AGGAAGGAGGCCGGCGCCTTGGGGGGGGAGACGTCGGTTTTCGACTGGTTACACATGAACCAACCCAGCAATTCGACATACCTCCCGGCCCTCCGCACCCGTGTTATCCTTCACGCTACTCTATTCAAGAGGAAAAAGTTAGGCCGCCTCCGGGGCGCCGCGATTGAAAGCCACACTTGACAGCGGTTCACTTCCGCGCCGCGTGGCTACTGAACGGCAAACCCGCGAAGCGAAGCAGACATCGAAGCTATAGGACTAGGGAATTATGGGTACATTCACTATAGAAAAAGAAATAAAGATCAACTTGCCGATGGAGGATGTATTCTCTTCTCTCACAGATCCGGAAGAGATAGTAAGATACTTTCCTCTGAAGTCGGTAAAATCCGAATGGGAAGAAGGGAAAGAAGTGCTATACAAAGGTGAAGTAGACGGGGTCCCGTTTACGGACTACGGCGTAATCGAGAAGCTGTCTTCGCCTTCAATTTATCGCTACAGATATTGGAGCGACAATCATGGGACAGAAAGAACGGAAGAGAATCATCTGGTCATAGAGTATGCTCTTTCATCATCTTCAGAAGGGACCTCTGTTCGTGTAACGCAGAGCAATATCAAATCAGAAGAGTTGTACGAAATGATGGAAAATCAAGTGTGGGACCATTTGCTTGGTTCATTCAAACAGTATTTGGAAGGTCGCACATAACCAGGCAAATGCACTCGGACGAAAAAAGCGCTGCTCGTTCCTTGCTCTACTTTTTTGCGCCGGTGTTTTGCGATGTTAGTCGGCAGAGGACGTGGTCGTGCCGGTAGCCCCAACGTGGAAGTGCGTAGCTTCAATCGCCTTGGTCTCGATTGCCGGTGTGTTTTTGACGAAGACCGGTCGGGCCGGTTCAGGGCTGGACTAGAGCAAGCGATCGGCCGAATCTGCCGTCATTCGGTTTCGGCGACCGGCCGGGTGATTCGATCATCGAATCGACCGTTCATTTGCGGTGGGGGGCCGCCTGGGGAAAGTTGTCGATCGGAGCGCTTCGCACTGTACCCTTCGCGTGTCGTCCGCGGCGGATGCCGGGATAATGGCCGACGGAGGTTTTCGGTGATCGGTGAGCGACGTGGTGTTTCGTCTCGTTGGAATGGTCTTGCGCTAGGTTGCTTCGCGTGGGTCGCGGTGGTGTGCATGCCGCTGTTGCAAGTCGGTTGCAGCGGCACGGAGGCCGGCGCCGAAGCCCGGAGTCGCGGCGAGAAGAAGGAAGACCCGCGAGCGGACGCCATCTTGGTCAGCTTGGCGGAAGTCCAGCGCCGAACCATCTCGGAATACTACTCGACCACCGCGACTCTGCGTGCCGACCGCAGAGCCAGCGTGATCGCGCGCACACGCGGGGTGATCGAGGGCTTGCTCGTCGAGGAAGGCGATCGAGTGCGGGCGGGCCAACCAGTCGCACGGCTCGAGAATGAGGAGCAAACGATCGCCAATGACATCGCGCAGGCGGCTCATCAAAATGCAGCGCGAGAATTCGAGCGTGCAGGAAGCCTCCATGCGGACGGTCTGCTCAGCGAGCAGGAGTTCGAACTCCGCCGTCGGCAGGAAGAAGAGGCGCGACACAATGCGGCGCTGACCGCTCTGACGCTCGAGCGCACATTGATTCGCGCGCCGTTTTCGGGGCGGATTCTCGTGCGCCATGTCGATCTCGGCGCCACGGTCTCGGACGGAACGGCCATTTTCGATCTTGCGGACCTCTCGCCTCTCTACGCCGACGTCAGCGTACCCGAAAGACATGTGAGGGATCTTGCCCCGCAGCAGGAGGTCGATCTGACCGTGGGAGACGGCGCTGAGGTCATCCGCGCCGTGGTCGAACGCATTGCGCATTTCGTCGATCCGGAAACGGGGACGGTCAAGGTGACCGTGGCGGTCGATCATGCCGGCGGTCTTCGCCCCGGGTCCTTCGTTCGACTGAGCATCATCACCGACACACGCGAGCATGCCATCGTCGTGCCGCGCTCGGCTCTCGTGGCTGAAGGAAGACGCCGGCACCTCTACCGTTTGAAAGCCGACGGCGAGACCGTCGAGGAACTCGATGTCTCGATCGGTTTCGAGACGGAAGACAGCGTCGAGATCGTGGCCGTGGAGCCGCCTCGCCGGGCTTTGCAACCCGGGGATCGTGTGGTTCGCCTCGGTGCCTCTGCTCTGAGCGACGGTGCATTCGTCAAGGTCGAGCAAGAGAAGATCGAGCAAGATGCGATCTCGGAGAAAGAGCCTCGTGTCGCTTCCTGATCTCGCCGTAAGGCGTCCGATTACGGTGAGCATGGCCGTGTTGGCGATCTCGGTCTTCGGGTTTCTCACGGTGCAACGACTCCCCGTCGAACTCTTGCCGGACGTCAGCTATCCCACGCTGACGGTTCAGACGGAATATCCCGATGCCGCACCCGTCTCGGTGGAGCATTTTCTGACCCGTCCGGTCGAGGAAGCCGTCGGCGTGGTATCGGGCGTGCGGGGTATGAGCAGTGTTTCACGGGCGGGTCTCTCCGAGGTCGTGCTCACCTTCGACTGGGACGAAGACATGGACTTCGCTGCGCTGGAGGTTCGCGAGAAGCTCGGCCTGATCGAAGTGCCGCGCGAAGCCGGGGTACCGCGTGTGCTCCGCTTCGACCCCTCGCTCGAGCCGATCGTCAGGCTCGCGCTTCGCGGAGATCGCGATCTCGGCGAAGTCCGCCAAGTGGCGGAGCGTTGGATCAAGCCGCGGCTCGATGCGGTGCAAGGGGTTGCGGCCGCCAAGGTTCGCGGCGGTCTCGACCCTGAGATTCACATCGATGCCGATTCAGATCGGCTTGCTGCTTTGGGGTTGACTCTGGGCGATCTGGCGACGGCATTGCGTGCGGAGAACATCAATCGCCCCGGCGGTCGGCTGCGCGACTGGGGCACGGTCTTTCTCGTGCGGACCTTCAACGAATTCGAAGACCTCGAGCAGATTCGACGCACCATCGTGCGGGAATCGGCGAAGGGGCGCGTGCGCGTGGAAGACGTTGCCGAGGTGGTGCGCGGTTTTCGCGATCGGGATGAAATCACGCGCGCCGACGGCGAGGAGGTCGTAGAGATCGCGCTGCACCGCGAGGGATCGGCCAATACGATTGCGGTTTCGAAAGCGATCCGGGCCGAGGTCGAGGCGCTGCGCGGCGAGATGGCCGACGATCTCGAAATCTCCGTGCTCAGCGATCAGGCGGTCTACATCGACAAGGCGGTTTCGGAGGCATGGAGCGCTGCGCTGATCGGAGGCGCATTGGCGATTCTCGTTCTCTTCTTTTTTCTCCGCGATTTGCCCTCGACGCTGATCATCGCGCTGACGATTCCGATCTCGGTCTTGGCGACTTTTCTGCCGATGTCTCGTGCCGGCGTATCGCTGAACGTGATGGCGCTTGGAGGGTTGGCGCTCGGTATCGGAATGTTGGTGGACAATTCGATCGTCGTTCTCGAGTCGATCGATCGCCGGCGTCGCGAAGGTCTTTCGCGGCGCGAAGCCGCCGCGGCCGGTGCTCGCGACGTGGCCTCGGCCGTGGTGGCGGCCACGCTGACCACGGTCTGTGTGTTCTTTCCCATCGTTTTCGTGCGCGGCGTGGCCGGGCAGATGTTCTACGATCTGGCGGTGACGGTCTGTTTTTCGTTGACGGCATCGTTGCTCGTCTCGCTGACTCTGATTCCCTCGCTTGCGGCGATCACCTTCACCGGATCCCGGGCTCTGAAGAACCCCGAGGGCTTCGGCTCTGCTGGAGCGGCTCGGCCTCTGACGATGCGTCTCGGATTCTTGCAACTTCCACCGATCGGTGACGGAGTCTCGCTCCCGAGTCGCTTGGCGACCTACACGTTCTTCCCGCTGCGTTTTGCGGTCTTCGTCGTACTGTCGGTCTTGGGATCCGCTTGGTGGGTCTTTCATCGGCTCTTCGAGGTCTTCGCCTACCTTCCGACGAAGCTGCTCGATGCGCTCGGCGCGATTTATCCTCATGCGGTGCGGAGCGCTCTGAGATGGCGCTTCGCCGTCGTTGCGTCGGCATTCTTGCTTTTCGCGCTGAGTCTCGTTGCGATCTCCGGGCTGGGAATCGATCTCGTACCCGACCTGACACAGGGGGAGTTCGCCTTTCGCTTGCACCTACCCGCGGGGACGCCGCTTAGCGAGGCTGCACGAACCGTCGCGCAGATCGAACGATCCCTGCTTGCCGACGGTCGTTTCGAACGGATTTTCTCGGTGACGGGTTCGCTTCCATCGTCGGCCTCCGGAAAGCAAACCATCGGAGAAAACCTCGCACAGATCAACTTCGTCCTTCCGGAAGGCAGCAGTGCCGCAAAAGAGCGCGCAGCCGTTGCACGGGTCCGGCAGGTTCTTTCGGGTTTTCCGCGTGTCGAAGGAGAAGTGGCTCGTGCGGCGACTTTGAATATCAAGCCCCCCATCGTGGTCAACGTTTTTTCCGATGAACTCGAAGCGCTCCATCGCGCCTCGGCGGAGGTGGAGCAAGCTCTCGGAAACGTACCCGGTGTGGAGGATATCTCCTCCACCAGCGAACCCGGCAATCCGGAGGTGCGCATCGATCTCGATCGCGACCGCGCATCGGCACTCGGCTTGACGGCCGAAGACTTGGCGCTTTCTCTGCGACGGCAGATCCAAGGGGAGGTCGTCGGCCAATTTCGCGAAGAAGCCGAGCGAGTGGATATTCGTGTTCGATCGTCCGAAGCATGGCGCGATCAAGCCTCCGAAGTCGAGGCGCTGCCGTTGCGGTTGCCCGGAGGCATGATCGTCCCGGTGTCGAGTGTGGCGGCGGTCACGATGGATCGCGGCCCGGCCGCCATCCATCGCGTGGGTGGAGGCCGAGTGTCCGTGGTCAGCGCGCGGATTCAGGGCGGCGATCTGTCGAATGCTCTCGAGCGCGTGCGCGATGCGCTGCGCTCCTTGCCGCTCGGGGCGGGAGTCGTCGCCGAGACGGCCGGACAGGACCGCGATCTCAAAGTCTCTCTCGAGAGTCTGAAACTGGCCTTGGCGCTGGCGGTGTTTCTGGTCTATGTGGTGATGGCGATGCAGTTCGAGTCGCTGCGGCATCCCTTCGTCATTCTGCTGTCCTTGCCGCTCGGCGCAGTGGGTGTGATCGCGATTCTGCTCTGGACGAGGCGGCCGGTTTCCGTGTTGGCGCTGATCGGCGTGGTGATGTTGGCCGGGATCGTGGTCAACAACGCCATCGTGCTCGTCGATGCGATCAATCGCAGGATTCGCCGGGGAGAAGCGATCGATCGGGCGATCTGCGCGGCGGGGCGCGAGCGTTTGCGGCCCATTCTGATGACCACCGCCACCACCGTGCTCGGCCTCTTGCCGATGACGGGCTGGGTTCCACTGGCCCCGGGTGGTGGTGCGGGCAACGAGTTGCGCGCGCCGTTGGCCGTCACCGTCATCGGTGGCTTGCTCGCCGGGACGTTGCTGACCTTGATCGTGATTCCCTGCATCTATCGCATCGCTTCCGGGCGATCTACCCTCCGTTCGGCGGGCGAAGGAGGGGCTTCGACCGGGAGCGCCGCCGACGATCGCGAGGGTTCGGAAAGCGAGGTCGAGGCGCCATGAGGCTGGTCGATTTTCCGGTCGAGCGCCCGATCGCTACGACGATGTTTCTGCTGAGCTTGATGGTGCTCGGAGCCGTGTCGCTTTTTCGGCTTCCGCTCGACTTCATGCCGATCGTCGATGAACCCGAAATCGACATCGAGGTGACGGTGCCGGGCGCTCATCCGCTCGAAGCCTTGCGCGAAGTCGCGATGGTGATCGAAGAGGAGGTGGCGACGATCCCCGGTGTCAGGTGGCTTAGAAGTCGGGCCGACGTCGGCTCGGCCGAAGTCGAAGTCGGCTTCGATTGGTCGGTCGACATTCAGCTCGAGAAGATGGCCGTGCTCGACGCGGTGGAGCGTGCACGACCTCGGCTTCCGGCGACTGTCGGGCGCATCACGGTCGAGGGCGACACCGATGGACCGGGCGCGAACATCATCGAGGGGCGAATTTCCGCCGTCCGAGACCTTTCCGAATCATGGGACTTGTTGGATCGACGCATACGACGTCCGCTCGAGCGCGTACGTGGCGTGGCCAAGGTGGGGCTTTACGGAGTGGAGCCGCAGCAGGTTCGCATCGATCTCGACCTCGACGCACTGACACGCTACGGCATCGATGCGGGCGAGGTGAGCCGCCGCCTCGACGCCGAGAATATCGATCTCGATCTCGGCTCCATTCGCGGTCGTGTGATTTCTCACGACATTCGCGTCGAAGCCCGTTTCGATGATCTCTCGACTCTAAAGCGCCTGAATCTGGGAGATGGTGTGAGGCTCGGCGATGTCGCCGAAATCTCCTTGAGCGAACCTCGGCTGACCTACGGCCGCCATCTCGACCGCAACTTCGCCATCGCCATCGAAGTCGTCAAGGAACCGACCGCCAACACGGTCGAGACCGTGGATCGTGTGCTTGCGCGCCTTGAAGAGATCCGAGGTGATCCGGAACTCGAAGGAATCGAGGTCCTCGTTTGGGAAAACGCCGCCGAGGAGATCATCAACTCGCTGGTGGGCTTGAGAAACGCGGGCATGATCGGCGGCGCACTGGCGATCTTCGTGCTCTTTCTTTTTCTCAGGCACTGGCGAACGACCGTGATCGTCGGCATCGCCATTCCATTCTCGCTCTTGGTGACCACCGGCGGGATGTATCTGCTCGGAGCACCGCTCGACGTGCTCACGATGCTGGGCTTGATGCTCGGCGTAGGGATGCTGGTCGACAATGCGGTCGTCGTGATCGAGAACATCCATCGCCTTCAAGGGCGCGGGGTCAAGCAGGCGGCCATCGAGGGTGTGCGGGAGGTCTTCATGCCCGTGCTCGCATCGACGGCGACGACGATCGTCGTCTGGTCGTGGCTATTGGTCTCAGAGCGAAACACGATGGCGATCATGATGGGCGAAGTCGCGCTGACGATCTGTTTGGCGGTGACCTCCTCGCTTCTGATTTCGCTGACCTTCATCCCGATGGCCGCCGCCCATGCCGGCTCGAGCGATGCGCACGGCGAGGGCTTCGTCATGCGCCGACTGATTCCCGCCTATGCACGCGCCGTCGGTTTTTCGGAAAAATGGCGATGGCTGTTCATCGTGCCGCTGATCGGGATTTGCATCGCCGCCGTTCACCCCTTCTCGGCCATCGAGAAGGAAGGCGAGCCGCGCATCATTCGGCCCTTCGTCGCCGTGGCCTACGAGGTACACGACCCGTCGGACAAGGAAACTCTCGAGAGCTATGTGGACGTGGTGGAAGAATGGCTCGCGGCACGGAAGGACGAACTCGCCTACGAAAGTATCTACTCTTGGTATGCCGAGCACGGTGGAACACAGACACGGCTCTATCTTCCAAAAGGAAGCGTCAACGAAGCCGCCGTCGCGGCGCTCGAGTCCAAGCTCGAGGCCGGCCTGCCCGAGATACCCGGAGTCACCTTGCGTATCGGTGTGCGAGATTGGTACCGGCATCGCGGTGGAGATCGCATGCGCACGGCGGTCGCGCTCCACGGCGATGATCCGGAATTCCTGGAAGAACTCGCCCGCCGCGTCGAGAAGCACCTGCAGGGGACGGAGGGAGTGTCCGAGGTATGGGGTCCGAGCCTGTCGGGACGAAAAGAAGCCCTCGTTCGCATCGATCCGGACGTAGCCCGCGACCTCGGCGTGACGCCGGAACTCGTGGCCGGCGCCGTTTCGTTCGCCTTTCGCGGCCGGAGGCTCGAGCGTTTCCAGGGGGAGCGCGGCGAGATCGAAATGGTGCTCGGCCTTCCTGAGGATGCGCAGCCGGGTTTGGCTTCTTTGGAAGAACTGCCCCTGCCGCGACCGGACGGTGTGCAGATACCGCTTGCGAGCGTGGCAACGATCGAACACTCCCGTGTTCCGCAAAGAATCCGACGGGAAGATCGGCGGACGACGTCTTGGATCACGCTCAACTTCGATCGAGCAACCAAGGCGAGCGTAGGGAAGGAGAACGTGCGCCGGCGCATGGAGACCTTCTCATTTCCCGACGGATACACCTGGGATTTCGGGCGCCGCGGGCGCGACCGTACGGAAGCGCTCGATCAGATGATGCTCGGGGTCGCGATGGCTTTGGTCGTCGTCGTGCTGCTGATGGCTGCGCTCTTCGAGTCCTTGATGCAGCCCGTAGTGATCCTGATTTCGGTCGTGATGGCTTTTTTCGGTGCCTTCTGGTTGCTTTGGCTGCTCGGGATGACCTTCGACATCGTTGCCGCGATGGGAACGATCATTCTGATCGGCCTCGTGGTGAACAACGGCATCGTGATGGTCGATCGAATCAATACGCTGCGGCGCGAAAGGGGACTTTCGCGCCGTGCGGCTCTCGTGGAGGGCTGTTCGGATCGACTAAGACCCGTGTTGATGACGACGATGACGACGCTTTTCGGTCTCGTTCCGCTCGCCTATTCGGGCTTTGCGATCGACGGTGCGCAGATCGACTCCATCGCCTATGTGCTGATCGGTGGTTTGAGCTTCTCGGCGGCCTTCACCTTGCTCGCTCTTCCTCTCTGGTACGCCGTGCTCGATGACCTCGCGATCTTTCTCGTCAACCTCTTGCCGCAGCGTCGTCCCGGCAGAATGCCGTCGTTTTCCGGTCATCCTCCGTTGATGCAGAAGACGGATGCTCCACGGGCTCGTTGACGGGAAACGTCACCGAGCCCGATGGACGAGTTCGCGATCACCGGGCCATGAGCAGCACACGGATCGTTCCGGTTCCGAGCTCGAGCGTTTCGAGCGCCTTGCCGACGATCGTGCCGGGCACGACCTCTAGCGTGCGCATCGCGTGGCCCGGCGTGCTCGAAGAGACGAGCAGGTCTCCGGGACGAATCGCGCCGTAGCCGGCATCGACTTTGGCTTCGACGATTCCCGCGGCGGATACCGGCACCTCGAGGGTTCCGCTCTCGGCCTCCTGGGCCGCGCCTGCCGCAACGCCGACGACGTTGGGGTCGAGCAGCGAATCGGCCGGGCGAAGCGCACCGGGGCGTTCGGAATCGAGCACGAGCAGATCGCCCGGCTCCACCGCACCGGAGACCGCCATCATCACGACGCCCGGCGCGAGCTGCGGTCGGTCGCTAGCCGAGCCGGCATCTACGGTGGTGATGGGCGAGACGATTCCGGCGTCCGGCATATCGT
>JALUUK010000487.1 GCA_027021395.1 Acidobacteriota bacterium | reverse complement strand
GCATTGATCCAGCCGGGCATGTGGTTTGCCGGCGACGCGGGCGGAGATCATGGAGAAATGCATCATGTAGTGGCTCGGCGGTGCTTGATGACATTGCGAACAATCCATCGATCGTGGTGACGGATGTCGGAACTCGGGAATCGTCCAGCGGTCCGTGGCGTGGCAAAGAGAGCAGTCTTGGCCGAAAAGCTTGAAGTGGCGGTCATCATTGGCGTGGCAGGACGCGCAGTCGAGCGTGGCTTCCGTCGCCGTGATGCGGGCGTGTGGAGGCGAAAAGTGCTCGATCCGAAGCGATACGGTTTGGCGCACCGCTTGATCCTCGCTGTCCTCGGCTTCTGATCCGAGCTGGCGCATTCCGATCGATACGAGAGCTTCGTGGTCCATTTTCGTTGGGATCGCGTCGATTCCTTCATGTTCGAGGTGGCACTCGACGCAGGAGGAAATATCGGCATGAAAGGAGGTCGGTTGACGGCGAAGCACGGACTCGTCATTGGCGTGGCACACGATACACGCTGAAGCCTCGACCCCGCGAAGCGGCGTATGGCAAGCACTGCAGCGATCGGCGAATTCGGCGTGGGCAAGGGAAAGCGAACCGGGCTCGACCATCTTCTGCCAGGTGCGGGCTTGCTTGAACGCCGCCTCATCCGGTGTGAGCAGCCAGATCGCCAGGAAGGCCAAGGGGCTGAGCCATAGCAGGACGCGCATCTTCACGGTCGCGCATCCTCGGCCAGTGCCACATCGTTTAGGCCCCAGTCATGCTCGAAGTATGCGATGGAGATCTCGTCGAAGTTTTCGTCGATCCACACGCGTTGCTCTGCCGTCGCATAGCTTCTTACGAAGCTCAGGATTCCGGCGTCGCTGCCGTCTCCAAAGAGTCGCCGGTCGGCTTTGAAAATCCACGAAAGCGTGACGATCTTGCTCTTCTTGTCGATCTTCATGCCCTTCGTCGGGTTGGACAAAAGCTCGCGAACGAGCATATCGAGCTGCTCATCGATTCGTGCGGAGGAAAAGATCTCGCGGCTGCGATCCGGGC
The DNA here is from genome assembly GCA_027021395.1 of Acidobacteriota bacterium. Lineage (GTDB taxonomy): Bacteria > Acidobacteriota > Polarisedimenticolia > J045 > J045 > JALUUK01. Next base: position 968 of record JALUUK010000487.1, on the reverse strand, counting down.
AGGAGACGGCGGCACAGCTTACGGCGAAAACGATACGAGGATCATCGAACTTTCCAAGCAAGATTTCTTTTTCGATTTCTCGCAGCGCGAAAGCACGCGTCCCGACGCGAATATTCGGGATGGACCAAGGGTCGTCGCCGATCTTCGGGTCGGTGATCGACTTCACCGGGTAGTTCTCGGCGGCAAGTTTCATCGCGCCGAAGTTGTAGACGTTGATCCAGAAAGCCTTTTCTCGGTCGTCTCCGGAAAGGTGCTCGGGGTCGATCAGCGACAGTGCGGAAATCGTGTTGGAGAAATGAGAGTCGGCTACGGCCGTCTCCTCGGCGATTCCAGCGTAGTCGAACGCGGTGGTGCGTATGCCGTGAATCGTCAGCGGGGTGCTCCAGTATCTCTCGAAGAGTTGTCCGAAATGGCGGGAGAATGCGTCGACCGCCGCATCGTAGGTCGGTGTCGTTCGAGAATAATGCGAGGTCGTGGCGCGCGACGCATCGAACCAGCGAATACCGAAGTGAACCGCACCCCATATGTGCAGGGCCATCAGCAGATACAAGATCACCGAGATGACGATATGAAACTTCAGCCACTTGGCGAACCAGATCTTGACCTGCTCGTGGGTCTTGATCGAGTACTCGACATCGGCGATGGCATCCGAAAGCTGTAGCAGCATCACCGGATTCGTCAGTTGCGCGGAGTCGGATTGCTGCGGGGTGGGAAGTGCGGGTTTCCGGGCGCTTTCGTGCACGAAGAATCCCGCGATGATGCGCGAGAAGAAGCCGCTGAAGGGACGAAGCAAAGCCGCTCGCTCCGGGGCGGTGCCGAGATCCCGTGCCGCCTTGTCGTATGCCTCGTTCATCGTCTGAAGCATGGTCTTTTTTTCGCGGATTTCTTTGGAGATGAGGTTCATGAGGTAGCGGCCGATGAAACCGCTGATCACCACGAGCAGGGTCATGGCCGTCACGGTGATTCCC
>JALUUK010000486.1 GCA_027021395.1 Acidobacteriota bacterium | reverse complement strand
CCTTCACGCCGCATTGCATCAAATGTGCCAGTGAGCGGGACGAAGGCCGAAGCTGAAACTCGGCTGGATGTCCCACAAGCAGTGTTCAAGAGCCCATTTTCGAGCCCCCGCGTTCCATGAAGCGTCGACGGCATTCCGAAGCCCACAACGAGATCGCCGCAGGCGATTCGCCTCGGTCGGGGCGCCCCGAAAGCACGATCTTGCTGGGCCGGCTGGCACTCTTTTTCGGCATCGCCGCGGCCGGTTGCGGCATCGACTTGTGGACCAAGTCCTGGATTTTCGACCGTTTGGGGAACCAGTTGGTCTCTGGGGGGCCCGTTCGAGAACCGTGGGTCCTGATCGACGGAATCTTGTCGCTCGAGACGCATCTCAACGAGGGCGCGTTGTTCGGGATCGGCCAGGGGCAGATCACGCTATTCGTCGTCCTCTCACTCTTCGCCGCGTTGGGCATTCTCGCTTGGGTGCTCGTCGGGGGCGCGATCCGCGACCGTATGCTCGTCGTTTCCCTCGGAATGATTCTCGGCGGGATTCTCGGTAACCTCTATGACCGCCTGGGGCTAGCGGCCACGGAGTGGGGACATGGCCTGGCGCATCACCAGGCGGGCGAGCCGGTCTATGCCGTGCGGGACTGGATCCACTTCCAGATTCGCTCGATCGGTTTCGATTGGGCCATTTTCAACATCGCCGACAGCTTGCTTGTGGTCGGAGCGGCACTGCTGATGTGCCATGCGCTGCGGCAGCCCCAGCAGGCCGCGGAACCGGCCCCGGACGTCGCTTCCGCACAGCCGGCGTCGTCCCCGGTCGAGTGACACGGCCGTGGACTCGGTTCGTGGTGCATTCGGAGCGTTCGAATCCCGGTCGTTGATTGACATTTGAGTTCAAACCGCTAGATTGAGCAGGTCGCCGGGTCGAGGGGGGCCGCGTAGATCACCTGGCAGAACGAACGGAATCAATGGCCGAATTCGGTGCGCCGATGAAGTTATCACGCACGGTGGCATACGCAGTTCGCGCGACCTTGCAGTTGGCGGAGAGAGGATCGGAGACTCCCGTTCCGTGCAATCGGCTGGCCGCCGAAGGGCAGATGCCCGAGCGGTTCTTGCTGCAGATACTGCGCAGCCTGGTGACGCATGGCATCCTCCGGTCGACACGGGGTGTCGAGGGCGGTTATACACTGGCGCGACAGCTTGAAGAGATCTCGTTGCTCGACATCATCGAGGCGATCGAGGGGCCGCTGCAGACCGAACCGGTCGATGTCGTCGACGACAATGCGCAGCAAGAGCGGTTGATGTCGGCGTTGCGCGAGATCAGCCAGACGACTCGCCGGCAGCTCGATGCAATCCGCCTATCGCAGCTCGTCTGCCCCGACGCCGATCGCGCAGCCTCTTCCGACATTCTCGATGCGCTGCGCGAAGATGACGCCGGGGAGGACGCGGAATGAATCGGCGCCGACCGCCGGCGGAAGTTACCTTCGACTTTGCGCGCCGGCGCGACAAGCTGCGCCGACTGCTGCGTCGCAACGACGTCGACGGAATGCTCGTAACGCACCCGCCCAACATCTACTACCTGTCGGGGTTCCGGGGAGAGGACAGTTGGCTCCTGGTGTCGCTCGACGCATCGATTCTCATCAGCGACTCCCGCTTTACGGAGCAGATTGCCGAGGAAGCACCCGAGCTCGAC
>JALUUK010000485.1 GCA_027021395.1 Acidobacteriota bacterium | reverse complement strand
CGTGAGATCGCGCAGCGGGAATTCGATGCCGATGCGGTGATCTACCATCAGCGCCACGCAACCTGGGACGATGTCGTCAAGCGCAACGTCATGTTCTGCGACATCTTCAATCAGTTCATCTATCGAAAGCCGCTGCTACCGGATCGCATACCGCGCAATCTGATGCCATGGGCCCGCAAAGGCATCCCTGTTTTCTGCCTCTATCTGCCGAAGGACGATCGGTATTGGATTTTCGCATCGGCACGCTCGACCGACGAGGTCAAGGCATGGGCCGAGGCCCGGGGATTGGAATTACGCTACGTTACGCCTCTTCCCTTCGGGCCGCAGAACAGCCGCGCGAAGCAGGCCGACTAGCCGGCTCATGGATGGATTTTTCCGCCGATGGCCCTTTTCCGCTGGAAGGTTTCGCGATAGATCGGGCTAATCGGACGGAAAGCGGGGGAGCGTTGGGCTGATGCGAGAGATGATCTCGTAGTGGATCGTGCCCGCCCATCGCGCAAGATCTTCGGCGCGAATGCGTTCTTCGCCGGAAGATCCAAGCAGAACGACGATGTCTTCTCTTGTGACCCCGGGCACATCCGTCACGTCCACCATCGTCACGTTCATGCAAATGCGCCCGACGACGGGGGCTCGAAATCCCCGGATCAGCACGTGAGCGCCCGCCGAAAGCGCGCGATCGTACCCCTCATAGTATCCGACCGGCAGCACGGCGATCTTGGTCGGCCGTGAAGCTCGCCAGGTTCGGCCGTACCCCACGTAGGATCCCACATCGAGATCTTTGATCTGCGCGATTCTTGATTTCCATGTCAGAACGGGTTCGAGCATCGGCGAGTGTACGGCGCGCTCTCGAGCGGAAACCAGAGTCTCCCGCGAAGGCCAAAGCCCGTATATTCCGATGCCGACACGAGCAAGATCGAGATGCGTACGATCGAACAAGATCGATGCGGCCGTGCATGCGGTATGCCGGATCAGGCTGCGGCGAATCTCGGGCGGCAATGACTCGACGACGGCTTCAAAGGCTGCGAGTTGGCGTTCGGCGAAGCGGTGATCCGTCGTGTCCTCGATATCCGCGAAGTGGGTCGAGATTCCTTCCACGACCAACGAGCGGTGCCGAGCGATCTCTTCTACGACTGCCTGGACCTGTTCCGGCGTCAGGCCTTGTCGGTGTGTTCCGGTCTCGATCTCGAGATGCAAGCGGATAGGCCGTTTGGCGGATCGAGATCTACGGACCAGCGCCGACAACATGGTCTCATCAAAGAGCGTCAAGCGGAGATTCGCCTCGACCGCTTCTTCGAGCCCGTCCTCGGGAACGTTTCCCAGCACGAGGATGGGTGTCTCGTCGCCGACAGATCGGCGCAGGTCGAGGGCTTCCGATAGAGAGATGACCGCCAGCCAGTCGACCCCGGCTTCGAGCAGAGTCGGCGACACGAGGCCCGTCTCATGGCCATATGCGTTGCCCTTGACGACGGCCGCTAGAAGCGTGCGTGATCCACCAGCGTCTAGGCGGTGACGGAAGACGCCGACGTTGTGTCTTAGTGCTTTCATGCTGATCTCGAGCCATGAGTTGGCTCGAGATCTTTTTTCTTCGAGGTTCATTGCCGGATCATAGCTCAAAAAACGACTCGCAGGCGCACGCCACGTTCTATCGTGATGTGCCGCAACTCACTCGCCTCACGAAGCCCTTCATCGAGAGCGCTCGATGGAGGCTCTTGGAGCAAACAAGACTAAGAAGCGGAGGCGGAAGGTTCTTGCTTCGGCTCATCGCTGCGAATGCGCCGTTCGCGTCGAATGATCCAGACGGCCATGACGATGGAGATGGCGACCATGCCCAGAGAGATCCACTGGCTCGTCGAGAAGATCCCGAACTGGCCTCGCATTGCATCTGCACGGAAGAATTCGATGAAGAAGCGTTCCGTTCCGTACAGCCCGAAGAAAGCGGCCATCACCGACCAGCCCGGTGCGTTTCTCTTGAACATCCAAAAGCAAATCGCGAAATTCACCATT
>JALUUK010000484.1 GCA_027021395.1 Acidobacteriota bacterium | reverse complement strand
CAGCGAGGAGCGGAACGAGCAGCAGCGTCAAAGGGGCCATCCAGTGCTGCGTGTAGAGGAACATCTCCCGCCCGAAGAAGGTGTGGAAAGCGAAATTGAAGAGCACGATCGGGACACCAACCACATACAGCTCCCGCCAACGCTTCCCCCCCCTCGCCGACAGCGCGGCAACGGCCGCGAAGGGGGCGACCGCCCACGCCACCATGATCAGATCGTCGACCTCGCGAACGAACGTCAGGCGCGAGCAGAATCCGCCCGCATCGCAACCTTCGCGATAGCTGGCTGTCTCGACGCCTACTGCCACGAACGCGTTCACCGACGCCGAGAACAGGTTGAGCAAATTCGCGACCGCTTCCGCCCCGCTCTTCGTCAGGAAACGCACGATCCACTCTAGACGGCCCTCGCTCCCCATCCGTACGTCCAGCAGCGCGTAGACCACGACACACACGACGACGACGAACGCCGCCACCCCAGCACCATACACACCCGCGCCGAGCAGCGCCCTCCACACCGGCAGTCCCCGGCTACGCGTAAGATGGAGCGCGTACACGATCGCAAAGATGGCCGCGTTGGTCACCGTCACCCCCGCCATCGCGATCCCCAGCAGCGACCAGACGACATCGCTGCCGGGCGAGCCCTTCTCCCGGCAGCGGAGGTAATAGCCGACGAGCAGGGTCACGAGCAATCCCGATATCGCGTACGTCTCCGGAAGCACCGCGAAAATCAGGTTGGAGAAGGCGACCGCAAAAAGCAGCGTGAAGAGATATGCGTCGATCCGCCCAACATGCACTGTGCGCAGCACGCCGTAGAACGCAACGAGCGTTGCCGCCGAGAACACAGGGCTGACGGACAACGCCAGCACCTCCCGCAGCTTCACGACACTTGACACCAGCCCAACCTGGAATACCACCCACCCCAGAACACGAACAGGAACAGATACGAGTTCAAGAAGCGGATGACTCAATGCCCGACGCCCCCATCCATGCGAGAACGTGGTCAGATTGGTATCCGGATCCGCGTCGAAAAAGAGATTTCTAATGTCGAAATAACCTCGCGAGTGCCAGTACAGCGCCACAGCGTACATGACCACGAGATATGCGGCCCCAAAGATCACGATCGGCGACCATTCGCTCCGCTCCAGCACCTTTCTCATCGCCCCACAGAAAACCAGCCGCGAGCGCCAATGCCAGAACCGGAACGCTTCCTCAGCCCTTTTCTTCACCCATCCGCACCGCAGCGAGATCCAGTACGAATCACACACCGCTTCTGCCGGCACACCGTCCCCATGCCGAGCCTCACCACCCTATCGTCGTCAAGCTCGAACACAAACACCACCACCTCGCCGTTTAGGCCCGCGACCGCGCCGTGCGCCGCGGCCCCTGGAAGCTCGTCCGCCTGGCGTTACGAGATGGAGCCGAGCCTCTCGCCTTCAAAACGTCGAACGGGCAATGGGGCGAGCCGGCCGATGGCGACGGTACCATGGCCCCCATCCGCAGCCTGAAGGCCGTTCTGGGCGAGCTCACGGGCGACCTGCACCCTCCCGATCAATGACCGAGATCCGTTCGAGCGGCTCCGCCGTTGTTTCGCGGGAACCGGAACGCCGGCGCGCATCATGCTTGCGGTACTCCCTGAAGACCTCCCTGAGACGTAAGGACTCCCCGTCCGAATACTTGATGGCGTGCACGACCTTCCTTCCCTGGGCCCGCAGGACCTCCGGTGGTGCTGGCAGGCCGTCGTACCAGATGCCGAACGGTTGCCCCGGCCCGCCGAAGTCCTCCGCGACGTACCCCGCCGCATAGGTCAGCATGGTGATGAGGCTATCCTCCGCGATCTGCCTCCCGCGCACCTGGGGCGGCCTGTATCCCCTGGGCCGATCAAACCAGCCCATCTCGACCAGCCTCCTAAGGCATTCGCGTCTCAGCACATAGGCGCCGCCCTGCACCCCCATCCCGAGCTCGTAACCATTGCGCAGGGCCAGACCGAGGGGTTTCCTGATTGTCCGCCGCTCCC
>JALUUK010000483.1 GCA_027021395.1 Acidobacteriota bacterium | reverse complement strand
ACGGCCGTGACCGGCATACTCAGCAGCCAAACCCCCGGTATCACCATCCACGACGACGTGGCTTCATGGAACGATATTCCCTCCGGCGGCCTCTCGACGTCGCTCGCCCCGCATTTCACCATCAGCGCCGCGGAGGGTTGCGGTGGCGAGGCCCAACTCCTGCTGACGACCCGCTGGAGCGACGGACGTCGCGCGGAAAGCACTTTTACGATGACGATCGGGCAAGTGAGCGAAGTCGACATCCTCGCGGATGATTTCGAGAATCCGGGGGCCTGGACCACCGGCGGGGACGCGCTCGCCGGACATTTCGTTCGCGAAGATCCTTTCGGCGTCAGCGATCCGGGAGTCGGCGCCGTACAGCCTGAAGACGACAATACGGACTTTCCGGGGCTGAACGCGTGGATCAGCGAAAATCCGCAACCGGGTGCCGGTTTCAGCCCGGAGGATGGGGACATCGATCGTGGAACCGTCTATCTCGAAAGCCCCACCTTCGACGGCAGTGGAGCCGGCAGCCTCTTGATGACTTTCGCCCGCTGGTTCCATCGCACGAACGTCAGCGCCTTGAACGAGGGAAGCTATCGGGCCCGTGTTTCTTCCGACGACGGCACGACTTGGATCGACCTCGAAACATTGACGACCAATGCCTCTGCTTGGCAAGTCGTGCTCTTCGACCTTGGCGCGCTGATCAATCGTACGAGCACCATGCGGGTTCGTTTCGAGGGTTCGGAAACCATACGCCAGCCCGGCGACCCTCTCGTGGAAGTCTTGATCGACGACGTGCGCATCTACACTCGAAGCGAGACCTGCGATCCCTTCGACTCCCCGGATACCCTGCCTCCGAACGCGGTCGGAAATACGCTCTTCGTCGAAAAACGATCCGGCGACGTCGTGCTCTCCTGGCAAACACCGCCTACCGACGCCGAACACGATCCGGCGCGCTTCTATCCCACCTACCGCTCCGGGACACCGAGCGGCGGCTTCACCCTAGAAGGCGAACCCACCACAGCGACTTGGCATGACAGCGATGCCGGCGGACCATCCGGCGGAAACGGTTTCTACCTCGTCTCCGCCAAGAACGCCGCAGGAACCTCCGGCGAGGAGCCCGCTCCCTAATTCGATTGCCGCCAAGTGACCTTCGATTTGCTGATTGGACCGCGTAAGTCGGCCGGCGCAGCAGAGGCCGAAGCCAACGCCCAAGGCCCGCGCCCAGGCGCAATCATTCGATGGCCCGCTATCGAAGCCCCCGCGGCGCTCCGAGCTGCAACGCCGCCTTGAGAATCGCCGCCTCACTCAATTCCGCCGGATCCAGCATCTCGAAGGCTCGATGGACCAGTTCCAACGATTGCTTCTTCGGAAAACCAAGCCGCGTCAACGCCGTCGACAAGAGCGGCAAATCGAAACCCGCGCCGTCTGTACGTCCGGACAAGTCTGTATGCTCGGACGAGTCTGCACGTCCGGACAAGTCTGTACGTCCGGACGCCGAAGCGTCGTTTTCCGAAACACCGGTTCCACCAAAGTCGCGCGCGCCCGCGCCCGAGCGCTCGAAATGCGATCCGTCCGTACGCCCGGACGAGTCTGTGCGTCTGGACAAGTCTGTACGTCCAGACGAGTCCGTGTATCCGGACACGAGCTTGAAGATCGGGAGATTGTCGGCTTTCTTGGCCGTCGCGCGAAGATCGGCAAGCAAGGTGTCGCCGTGCGTCGTCCAGACCAAGCCCTCGCCGTATGCGATCGCCCGGCCGATGACCGTCAGCGCGCCCTGATGGATCAGCGCATGGCATCGACCGCAGACCGAGGTGAGATTTTCCGGAATGGTGGGCCCGCCACGGCTGCGGAAGTGGATGTGATGGCAGTGCTCGGCGGAACGCTCGCAATGCGGATTCGTGCAACGATGCCCGTCGCGCATCAATACCTTGCGCCGCATCGGCTCCGGCGTCGGCCGATCGATGCTCAGGTCTTCATCGAAGCATTCCCGCAGCGCATCACCGGCCACACGATCGATCTCGGCCGAA
>JALUUK010000482.1 GCA_027021395.1 Acidobacteriota bacterium | reverse complement strand
TGACCGGCCGCCTCTTCGAAGCATTGGCCGGCCGGTACTGCGGAGTGGTGGTCGGGGTCGTGCTCTGCGGGTATCCGCCGCTTCTCGTCTCTGCGACGCAGATTCAGCCCGAAGGCCTGATGGCGGTGCTTTGGGGAATCTTTCTGCTCGCTTGCTTGCGAGAACGCCTCGTGCTCGCAGGCATCGCGTTGGGCCTTGCCTACTTGACGCGGCCGGAAGCCATTCTCCTACTCCCCCCTTGGCTGCTTTTCGAATGGCTGCGGCAACGCCGGCCGCCGATGCGGGTGCTGCTCGCCGCCACTGCGTGCCTGAGCCTTGCCGTCCCTTACATCGTCCATCAGTCTCGAGCCGAGCAACGCTTCTGTCTTTCCGGCAAGGACATATGGGTCTACGCCAACGGCATCGCTCAAGTTCAAACGGGCAATCGACCGGTGGAATGGGCGCATCTCGATCGAATCCGCGCCGAAATCGAGAGCGTGCCCCGCCATATCGCCCAAGACCCGCTCCGCTTCGCCCGCGATTACTTCATTCGCTGCGCCTACGAATTGCGAAACCTCCTGCGGCAGACCTACTTCATCGGTCTGGTTCTAGCCGTCGCGGGGTGGATCGCCATCCGGCGACGTCACCCGGAAGGGGCGGCTTATCTCCTGATTCCCCTCGGCGTCGTCGGGTTGATTCCGATCGGCATGACGGCCTACCGACACACGCTCCCCATCCTTCCACTGCTGATCGGGCTCGCGGTCGCGGCGGGCTGCCGGAACGTCAAGAGATCGCGTCGCCTGCCTCCAACTCTTTGAGTCGACGATAGAGCGTTGCGCGGCTGATCCCCAAGAGGACCGCCGCATCGGACTTGTTGCCTCCGGAAGCACGGATGGCTTCGAGAATACGGGCGTGCTCGTCCGCATCACCGGCACCTCGTTCCGTTCGTTCGCGAGACGTCTCGCGGCGTTGAGGATGGCTTGAAGCCACGAGTTCCGGAGCAGATGCGAGAGCCGCCGGCCCGATCCGACCATCCTCTTCAAAGAGGAGCATCCGGCGAGCCGTGTTCTCCAATTCGCGTACGTTGCCCGGCCAGTCGTAGCCCACCAGCGCACGCATGACGGCCGGATCGATCTTCGGGCTCTCCCTCCCCTGAGCAACACACTCTTTCTTCAGCAAGTGCTCGAAGAGCGGAGGAATGTCTTCACGGCGCTCCCGCAGCGGCGGCATGACCACCGTCACGCCGTTGAGCCGATAGAAGAGATCTTGGCGAAAACGACCGGTGGCGACGAGTTCGGCGAGGTCTTGGTGGGTCGCCGCGATGACCCGCACATCGACTTCGATCGACGCCGCCGCACCGAGCGGACGCACCTCTCGCTCTTGAAGCACGCGCAGCAACTTGGCCTGCAAGGCGGGGCTCATATCTCCCACTTCATCCAAGAAGAGCGTGCCTCCTTTCGCAAGCTCGAACAGACCCTTCTTGTCTTCTTCTGCTCCGGTAAAAGATCCTCGCCGGTGGCCGAAGAGAATGCTCTCGAGCAAGGACTCGGGAAGTGCCGCGCAGTTCTCGCTGAGAAAGGGACCATCGCAACGCGGAGACTTGGCATGAACCGCGCGCGCGACGAGTTCCTTGCCCGTTCCCGACTCGCCGAGAATCAGCAGGGAAAGCTCTGATGAGGCGATCTTCTCGAGTTGCGCGAAGACGTCGAGCATGACGGTCGACCGACCGATGAGTCGACCGAAGCTTTGGGCTTGGCGCGCGGACGTCAGCACTTCGGCACGTTCTCTCGACACGCGGCCGACGAGTTGGCCGTAAGCGAGAGCTAGAGCCAACTGATCCGATAGAGCCTGCAGAAAACGCAAATCGTCCTCGGAGAAGTAACCTCGCTGGGCTCGACTGTCGACATAGAGTGTGCCGAGCACTTCTTCGCCGATACGCAGAGGAACGCACATGATCGATCGAATCCCGAAGAGGGTCACCGAAGCCGACTGCGAGAACGTCGGATCGGACTCGGCATCGGAGATCAACACCGAG
>JALUUK010000481.1 GCA_027021395.1 Acidobacteriota bacterium | reverse complement strand
AACTCGATGCACGCTTCGATCTCTTTCGTCGACCAGAAAGCGCCGAACTGCCTCCCGCGCTAGGCCAGATCTTCGGCGCGGCGTCGGTACAGATCGTCTTGCCCGACGACAGTACCGGGATTCCCTCCGAAGCCTGGCTTTCGCTGGCCAATGCATGGAGCGATCACGGCGACGGGACGCATGTCGAGGTCGTCAAAGCTTCGGACTTCGCCGGTCCTTCCGCCGACACTGCACTTTGGTTCCTCGGTCGCTCAGAGCCCGCGCACCGCATCATGGACGACCTCCTTTCCGACCTCGAATCCTCTGTGAGCGATACGGCATGGACGGTTCACGGCGAGACCATCTCGCCGAGCGGCCACAGCGCTGTTTATGTCGCACGACACCCACTGAACGAAGATCTCGCCGTCGGCTGGATATTGACCACCGTTCCAGAAGCCGTTGCCGGACTCGCGCGCAAGCTTCCGCATTACGGCAAGTACTCCTATCTCGCCTTTGCAGGAACGGCGCCGGACAACACGATCAAGGGCGCGTGGCCGATCACAAACTCGCCCCTGCTCTGGCGCTTGAAGGATGAAGCGAAGCCATCGTTCACCTTCCCTCCTGCCGAGCCGCTTGCCCGACCCGCGCCGGTTTTCGATGAGACGCGGCTGCTCGATCATGTCGAGACCTTGGCCTCCGACGACATGCTCGGGCGCGGGGCCGGAAGCGCAGGTCTCGAAGCGAGCGCCGCTTACATCGAGAAGTTCTTCGAGAAGATCGGTCTCGAACCGGGAGGCGACGATGGCGGATACCGCCAAAACTTCGTGCTCAAAAAAGGACCGGGCAATCGCCCGGTCTCACTGAGCAACATCGTCGGCGTCTTGCGAGGAACCAAGGCCGAGTGGAGCACGCAATCGGTCGTTCTCGGTGCGCACTACGACCATCTCGGCCACGGGGAACCCGATGTGCACAGTGGCGATGAGGGGGAGATCCACAACGGCGCCGACGACAACGCGTCCGGCGTCGCAGTTCTTCTAGAAACGGCTCGGCTCTTGGCATCGGGAGGACGGCCGTCCCGATCCCTCATCTTCGTTGCTTTCTCCGGAGAAGAATGGGGACTCGAGGGCAGTCGTTACTATGCCGAGAAGATCTCGCCCTGGCCCGCATCGGATATTCTCGGAATGATCAATCTCGATACCGTCGGCCGACTCAACGGGCGACCGATCCAAGTGCTCGGTACGGGCAGCGCCGATGAGTGGATTCATATCGCGCGCGGCATCAAGTTTACGACCGGTATCGAGTCGAAGACCATCCGCGACGACCCGGGCGGCTCGGATCAGAAATCGTTCCACCAGGTCGGTGTACCCGCGATTCAGCTCTTTAGCGGAGGACATCTCGACTATCACCGGCCGACGGACGACACGGACAAGATCGATTCCGCCGGACTCGTCGATGTGGCGACCTTCGCCAAAGAGACACTCGCCTACCTTGCCGAACGCGAGGAGGCGCTGACTTCCAATCTCTCTGCCGGGGACGAACGCTCGGCAAAACCTGCCAAAGCGAAGTCCTCTCGCAGGGTCAGCCTAGGAACCATGCCCGACTTCGCCTATTCCGGTCCCGGAGTCCGCGTCGAGACGGTGACACCGGGCTCGGCTGCAGAAGCTGCGGGAATCGAGCCCAAAGACATGCTGATTTCCATCGATGGGGTACCCATCGAAAGCCTGCGGCATTTCTCGCAGATCCTCAGATCACACGCCCCCGGTGACGAGATTTCCATTGAAATCGAACGCGGCGGCGAACGCTTGACGAAGAAAGCCGTGCTCAAGACCCGCTGAACGACCAAGCTAGCGAAGTGTGAGCGCGGCAGCGACGATATCGGAAGGTTGCACCAGCACGGTATCGGAGGCTGGGCCGAGCGGAATGTACGAGTCTGCGGCACGAACGGATCGCAGCTTGACGCGACAGTCGTGCTCGGCGAGATCGGCCAGCACCGCATCGGCCACACCACCGCCGGTCGCACGACATTCGTCGACGACGAGCACAGCCCGACAAAGCTCGGCGTGATGACGAATCGCCTCATGGGGCAGCGGATTGAGCCAGCGCAGATCGATGACGCGTGCGCGCATTCCATGCTCGCGCTCGAGTTCACGTTGCGCGATGAGAGAAAGCCGCAAACCGTTGGCATAGGAGACGATCAGAAGATCTCGGTGCTGCTCGCCGTAGATCCCGACATCACCGGGCAAAAGATACTCTCCCGGAGGGGGGTAGTCCGAAAGCCAGAGGTGGTCGCCTTCTTCAAAGAGGTCGCGTTCGTGATAGAGCGCGATCGGCTCGAGAAAGACGACGACGCGGCCACTGCTCTTGGCCACGGCGATGGCGCTCCTCATCAAACGGGCAGCATCGTCTCCCCGTGCCGGCGTGACCAGCAATAGCCCGGGAATCTCCCGTAAAGCACCGATGGAGTTGTCATTGTGAAAATGACCGCCGAATCCTTTCTGATAGGCCAAGCCGGCGATGCGCACGACCATGGGATTGGAGAACTCTCCATTGGAGAAGAACGAAAGAGAGCAAGCTTCACCGCGCACTTGGTCGATGGCATTGTGAAGATAGGCCAAGTATTGGATTTCAGGGATCGGCAGCATCCCGAGATGCGCCGCCCCTTGTGCGACTCCGAGAATCGTCGTCTCGTCGAGCAAAGTATCGAAAACGCGGGCTCTACCGAAAATCTTCTGCAACCCGTTGGTGACCCCATAGACCCCCCCTTTGCGGCCGACATCTTCCCCGAAAAGCAGAATCTCGGGATGTCCGAGCATGGCTTCGGCTAGTGCAGAGTTGATATGAGCCGCCAAGGTTCGCTTGAGAGGCGCCTTGGCCTCTTCCGGCAACACCCCCCCGAAGATCTTTCGTCTGTCTTCCACATGGCCGGGCGACGTCGACGCGAGTTTGACCGTACCCTCTCGATCAAAAGGTGCCAGCGGCTTCATCACCTCCTCTCGCGAAGCAAGACGCGGAGAGTCGGCGGCTGTCTCCGCCTCGGCCGCCACGTCCCGCCGACACCCGGCGATGATCTTCTGCAGAAGTTCCGGCGCAGCCGCTCCGCTTTCGACCAGGGTCCGCGCATTGAGCAGGATCGGGTCTTGCGCCTCGCTCTGCTCGATCTCCTCGAGGCGCCGATACCCCGTCTCCACATCGCTGCCGGCATGGCCCCAAAGACGTACGCAATGCAGGTGAAGGAAGACCGGGGTCCGCGAGCGCCGGCAGCAGTCGATGGCCTTGGCGGCGGTTTCCCAAATTTGCGCAAGATCGCCCTCGGCTTCGAAGTAGCGCAAGAAAGGCAGACGCGAGAAGGAATTTCGAATCCATTGCCGGGGCGTTTCCACTGAGATCCCGCGGAAATTGTCTTCGCAGACGAAGAGTATCGGCGTCGGGTTGCCGCGTCTTGCCGAGTAGCGCGCGGCATTGATGCCGGAAAGCGCCGTGGCGTGGTTGGCCGAAGCATCTCCAAAGGAGGCGCAGACGATGGCGCTTTCCGGGACACCGCCCCCGTAGTCCATGCGCCTAGCTCGCCCGAGCGCGAAGGCCAGTCCCACGGCCTTCGGCAGGTGAGAGGCGATCGTGCTGGTTTGCGGGGGAACCCACATGCGGCGCGAGCCCCAAACCTTGTGACGCCCCCCGGAGGCGGGATCATCGCGCGAGGCGCATATCCCCAACAGGACGTCGCGCGCGAAATTGGGCACGCCGGCCTTCCGAGCGCGGGCCGCCATCAGCGCACCGGAGCGATAGTGCAGCAAGCAAGGGTCATCTAGGCGAAGCAGCGCGCCGAGCACGGCGTTTTGCTCGTGGCCGGCACTGGAAATGGTATAGAAGCTGCGCGAGGTCTTCTTGAGTTCTCGCGCTGCGACATCCAAGCACCGGCTGAGAACTTGGTCTTCAAAGACCTCCAACGCCGCCGCCACGCGGAGCGAGCCACCGATTCGCAGAGGGTCTTCGGATCGCAACGCGGGCTCGACGGATGCGGCTCGCTCTAGGTAGCGGTCGAGATTCGCCTCGACGATGGCGACTCGGTCGATGCTCAAGATTTTCGCCTTTTGTGCGTACGTGGGCAGCTAGAGCAGGATCATACCGTAGCTCCGGGCGAGTGTCGTCCTCGGAAAAGCCGCGATGACGACGCGGCCGCAGCGAGCCATTCGGCGGTTCCCGCGAGAAAGGGCGCCGCCGGGAGCAGCCGGCTAGCGCTAATTCAACGCTCTGCAACCATGGAACTTAGCAAAGTCATTGCTGGAGTTCGCCACCGAGAGCCGACGGATGCGGCAGCACGCGCCCTTCTCACGCATGTCGGTCTTCGCCGGGCCGGCGAGCGCTCTCGCTTGAAAGTCTCTAGACGTTGGCGGACGAAAAACTTACTCTTACTTTATATATACTTGCGCGTACAGTATAGATTGCTATAGTCTCGACGTCGGGGCCTACCGGCCTACTCCAAGGAGCGTCATGAAGATCAGCGCCGTGGAAGACACAAGCCTCCGTTGCCTGCGCCACCTCGCGCGCGAAGGCGAACGGACGACCATCGGCCGAATCGCCGCGGCCGAAGGCCTGACCGTGGAGAACACGGCCAAGATCCTCGCCGGTCTTCGCCAAGGCGGCTTGATTCTCTCCTATCGCGGCAAAGACGGTGGCTATGCGCTCGCCCGCCCCGCGGAGGAAATCACCGTCGCCGAAGTTCTTCGGGCCATCGGCGGACCTCTTTTTCAAGTCGAGCGCTGCAAAGGTCCGCAAACGGATGAATGCTGCGTGCACGACTCCGACTGCGGCATCAGACCACTGTGGACCCGCCTCGACGAACTCGTGCAGGCTTTCTTCTCGGCGATCACGCTCGCCGATCTCGCCCACCCCGAAACCCGGGTGACCGAAGTGATGGCCGCGGTCGGGGCCCGCTCGCTCGACGGCCTGCGTCCGCTTCCACACGTCTCGACCGAAACTTCTTCCCCGAACATTCCCCTCAAACGGAGGAATGCGTAAAAATGAATGAAAAGAAACCTAGCGTAGAAGATCTCGCTTCGGAGCAGTACAAATACGGCTTCGTCACCGATATCGGAGCCGACGCCCTTCCCCCCGGCTTGAACGAAGACGTGGTTCGCGAAATTTCGCGTCGCAAGAATGAACCGCGCTTCCTGCTCGATTGGCGCCTGCGAGCCTACCGCCACTGGCAGACCCTTCGCGAGCCGCGGTGGGCTCGGATCGACTACCCTCCGATCGCCTACGACGAAATCGTCTACTATTCCGCCCCAAAGCAGAAAACCGATGGCCCCAAGAGCCTCGATGAAGTCGACCCGGAGTTGCTGGAAACATACAACAAGCTCGGCATCCCGCTTGCCGAGCAAGAGATTCTCGCCGGTGTTGCCGTAGACGCCGTTTTCGACAGCGTTTCCGTCGCCACGACCTTCAAGGAAAAGCTCGCCTCGATGGGCATCATCTTCGGCTCCTTTTCCGAAGCCGTGCAAAATCATCCCGATCTGATCCGGCGATACCTCGGAAGCGTCGTGCCTTACACCGACAATTATTTCGCTGCGCTCAACTCGGCGGTCTTCAGCGATGGATCTTTCTGCTTCATCCCGAAAGGCGTTCGCTGTCCGATGGAGCTGTCGACCTATTTCCGTATCAACGCCGCCAATACGGGGCAGTTCGAACGCACCTTGATCGTCGCCGAAGAGGACAGTTACGTCAGCTATCTCGAGGGCTGCACAGCGCCTATGCGGGACGAAAACCAACTTCATGCCGCCGTCGTCGAACTCGTTGCGCTCGACCGCGCGCAGATCAAGTATTCCACGGTGCAGAACTGGTATCCGGGCGACAAGGACGGCAAGGGAGGCATCTACAACTTCGTCACCAAGCGCGGCAAGTGTCAGGGCTTTCGCTCGAAGATTTCCTGGACTCAGGTTGAGACCGGTTCCGCCATCACATGGAAATACCCGAGTTGCTTGCTGATCGGCGACGAATCCGTGGGTGAGTTTTACTCTGTCGCCTTGACGAACAATCGCCAGCAGGCCGACACCGGCACGAAGATGATTCATCTCGGCAAGAACACCAAGAGCACGATCATCTCGAAAGGGATTTCGGCCGGACGCGGCCAGCAAACTTACCGAGGACAGGTCAAGATCTCAAAGAAAGCCGCCGGAGCGCGCAACTTCTCGCAATGCGATTCGATGCTGATCGGCGATCGCTGCGGCGCGCATACTTTCCCCTATCTCGACATCGCCAATCCGACGGCCACCATCGAACACGAAGCCACGACATCGAAGATCGGCGAAGACCAGCTCTTCTACTGCCGGCAACGGGGCATTCCCGTAGAGGATGCCGTCACCATGATCGTCAATGGATTCTGCAAGGAGGTCTTGCGGGAACTTCCCATGGAATTCGCCGTGGAAGCGCAGAAGCTCTTGGGAATCAGTCTCGAAGGCTCGGTCGGCTAAGATGCTCGAAGCAAACTCAAACGATGGCGCCACGCCACTCATGGGAACGTCCACAATGCTTGAAATCAAGAATCTACATGTTCATATCGGCGGCAAACCTATCCTGCGCGGAATCGATCTTGCGATCCATGCCGGTGAAGTCCATGCCATCATGGGGCCCAACGGATCCGGCAAGAGCACGCTCGCGCAAGTCATCGCCGGCCGCGACACTTTCGAGATCTCCGAAGGCTCCATTCAATTCAAGGGCAAGGATCTCATAGAACTCGAGCCCGAAGAACGAGCAGCGGAAGGAATCTTTCTTGCCTTCCAGTACCCGGTGGAAATCCCCGGTGTCGGCAACACATATTTCCTGCGCGCGGCCCTCAACGCCAAGCGAAAATACCACGGCCTCGACGAACTCGATGCCATGGACTTTCTCACGCTGATCAGGGAGAAGATGAAAATTCTCCACCTCGACGAGAGTCTTCTGCAGCGTCCCGTCAATGTCGGATTCTCCGGAGGCGAGAAGAAACGCAATGAGATCTTTCAGATGGCGGTTCTCGAACCGAGCCTTGCCGTGCTCGACGAAACGGACTCCGGACTCGACATCGACGCGTTGCGCATCGTCTCGGAAGGCGTCAACGCCATGCGGAGCCGTGATCGCGCCATCGTCGTCGTAACCCACTATCAGCGACTGCTCGACCATATCGTCCCTGATCACGTCCATGTGCTCGCAAACGGTCGTATCATCAAATCCGGAACCGCCGATCTCGCCCGCGAACTCGAATCGAAGGGCTATTCCTGGCTGGAAACGGATTCTTCCGCCGACCTTCTTTCCCCAAGCGACGAAGATCCACTGACAAAGCCGTCCGGTGCACGAGGGTGATGGAATGAAGGAATCACCAAGGCAGGACGATATGCGCGGGCGTGCGAGTCTCGTCACTGCCTCTGACAATGAGATTCTTGCGACCTATCGGCGGCACCACCATGAGACAGCCTCGATCTTGGCCAAGGTCGAGCCGCTCTGGCTGACCCAGCGCCGCAAACAAGCGATGGAGAGCTTTCTCTGCCGAGGCCTGCCCGGACCACGCGACGAGAGCTGGAGGCAGAGCGATTTGCGAGATCTCAGGTCTGCTGCCTTCATTCCCCATTCGCCGCACCTCGAAAGAACGACGAATGATCCGGACGGCTCAAGCCCGTTCAAAGCGGGATGGGCGCAAAACGGTCACGCTCGACTGAATTTCTTGGATGGCGTCTTTCACTCGGCGCTCGGCTTCCATGCCGAGTCCGATGACGGTGTATGGGCCGGCTCGCTCGCGGACGCGCTTCGTCTCTACCCGCAACGGATGGAGGCCTACCTCGGCAAGATCGCCCACGCCGACCCCGACGCCTTTCTCGCACTGAACACGGCTTTTTTCGCCGACGCCGCCGTCGTTCTCATCGAGAAGAACGCTCGAGTCGATCGCCCGCTCCACGTCACCTTTCACACGACGGGGTCTACGCACCGGAGCCTCGATACTGCGCGTCTTCTCGTGGTGGCCGATGCCGGAAGCGCCTTTTCCCTCCTCGAGACTCACACCGGAGAAGGACGAGAACTCGGCATGAGCCTCGCAGCCGCCGAATTCCACCTCGGGGAGTCCTCGCACGTCGACCACTTGCGGATTCAGGACGAAGCGCAGGATCAAGTTCATCTTGGAACGATCCATGCGCATCTCGAGACCGGGGCGGAATACAGGGGAACGGCTGTTTCTCTCGGTGCGACGTTTCATCGGCTCGAAACCCATGCTGACCTCGCCGGACCGGGAGCGAATGTTTCTTTGGGAGGTCTCTATCTCGCGGACGGATCGCGCTTCGTTGATCACCTGACCACCGTCGATCACGGCGAGCCGGAAGGAAAGTCGGAGCAGGTCTACCAAGGCATCTTGAAAGACTCCTCGCGCGCCGTCTTCACCGGGAGGATTCGCGTTCGCCAGGATGCCCAGAAAACCGATGCCGTCCAGTCGAATGCCAATCTTCTCCTTTCCCCCGATGCCTCCGTACACTCTCGTCCACAGCTCGAGATCCTCGCCGATGACGTCAAGTGCACGCACGGCGCGACGATCGGCGCTCTCGACGATGATGCGCTCTTCTATGCCCGGACACGAGGCATTCCGTTCGACATCGCTCGAATGATGCTCGTACGTGCCTTCGCCTCTCGTTTGCTCGAGCGTCCGGAAATGGCGCTCGCAGGCGAAAGTCTCGAAGAACGCATCGGAGATTTTCTGTCGCCGAAGGACCGCGTGAAAGAAGGGAAGTGAGCAGTGTCCGGCGGAGAAACCAAGATACGTTCGCCTCACCTCGATCCCAAGCGGGTTCGAAGAGACTTCCCCGTGCTCGAGCAGCAGATCCACGGCAAGGACCTCGTCTACCTCGACAATGCTGCGAGCACGCAAGCGCCACGAGCGGTCATCGATGCCGTTGCAAGGTACCGCACCCACGACCATGCCAACGTGCACCGCGGCGTGCATCAACTCAGTCAACGCGCGACGAGGGCCTTCGAGTCGGCGCGACGCAACGTCGCACGGTTCATCGGCGCCACGGATCACCGCGAGGTCATCTTCACGCGCGGAACCACCGAAGCGATCAATCTCGTGGCATCGTCCTTCCTGCGTCCTCGACTCGAAGCAGGCGACGAAATCCTGCTGACCACGATGGAACACCACGCCAACATCGTCCCCTGGCAGATGGTCGCCGAAGCGAAGGACGCGAAGATCAAGGTCATTCCCATCGATGATCGCGGCGATTTGATCCTCGACGATATCGACAACCTGCTTTCCGAAC
>JALUUK010000480.1 GCA_027021395.1 Acidobacteriota bacterium | reverse complement strand
CTCGGCAATGCGTTCGTCATCGTATGCGCTTCCACGAGCAAGTATCGGCTCATAACGCGGAAGCAGGCAGCTCGACGAGAAGGCCGCAGTCAGTACAAAAACGGAAAGGAGACAGGCGAGACCCACGGTTTTGCGAAACATCGAATCCCCTCTGCCTCATCCGCTGTGGATTCGGCGATACGACTTGGACGGCGCGAGCACTCCCGCCAAAAGTTATCACGAATAAATCGGGGGTAAGAGGCAACCTTTCCCGGGTGTGAATCGTTTTCCTAAGGTGACGGCTCATCGATCATGAAAAGTGACGACTACCGCCGGGTCGTGGCCGATCAGAAGGATCGGGTGTTTCGCTATGCGGCCTATCTCGTTAGGAATACGGAGGATGCCCGAGACATTGCCCAGGAGGCGCTGCTTAGAATGTGGGAAAACAGGCAAAAGATCGCGAGCGATGCCGCGGCCCGAGTGTGGCTGATGCGCACGGCTCACAATCTGGCCATGGACAAGCTGCGGCAGCGCCGGGCGCGGCCGGAAGCCGAGCCCGAAGTGCTCGATACGATGCAAGACGAGGCCGTTCCGATCGATCCGCAACGCCGGGTGGAGAGCGAGGAACTCGGACGTCGAATCGCCGAGGCGCTGATGCACCTGCCCGAGCGCGATCGTTCGATCTTGATGCTGCGAGAAGTGGAGGGTCTCTCCTACGAGCAGATCTCTCGCATCCAAGGTTTGTCGTTGGGAACCTTGAAAGGGGCTCTTCATCGTGCGCGAGCAAGGCTGCGAGAGCGCTTGGTCGTTTCCGGAGTCCGAAGATGATCGATTCTCGTGCAAGAGATCCAAAGCAGGAGCGCTTCTTCAAGCTCTTGCACGAACGTCTCGATGGGCCGATGGATGCCGAGCGCAGCGCCGAACTCGACCGGCTGCTCGAGGAATCTGCGGTCTATCGCGAGTATGCCGCGGAGCAACGGGCGATCCAACGGGAACTGCGGGATCTTCCACCCATGGTCATGCCCGAAGCCGACCTCGAAGCCGTATGGCGGCGCACGGTGGAGGCGAAACGCTCCTTTCTTTCCTGGCGAGCCGTGGGCTTGGCGGCCATGCTGCTCTTGGCTGTCGGAGTCTTTGCGATGCTGCCATCGCGCGACGTGGGCCATGACGGCGCGGATGCGCTTCCTCCCGACGTGGCGCAAGCCATGGCGGAACTGCGCATGGTCTTCGAGATCACCGATAGTGCGGTTCGCCGGAGCGAGAGAGCGACCGTCGATGGACTTCGCGAGCATCTCACTCCGGCGTTGAAATGGACGCCGATCTCGAAATGGATTCCGGGTTTGGCTTTGTCCCGAGCGCCCGCCGCCGAGAGCGAAGAGAGGGTTCCATGAACGGCCGACTCGCAGCATCCGCACCCTCGAGCGGAATGATACCGACTTTCGATGAGATGCAGGCTGCCGACAGTCTGCGCTTTTCGGCGTGCCGTTTATCGATCGCCGCAGCCTGTGTGTGCTTCGCGCTGGCCATCGGCTTCGCCGGAGCGGCCGACGAACACCCCGGTGTGGTCTTTGCCGATTCTCTCGACGACTTTCTCGACAAGGAGATCGGCTATACGAAGATCAAGGTTTCCAAGCCGATCATTCAGTTGATGATGCCTTTCCTGGAGGCGGGCGGACCGGAAGACAACGAGGCGGCGAAGATGCTCGAGGGCCTCGATTCCGTACGGGCCTTGATCTTTTCGGTCAAGCCGAACCAACGTGAAGCGCTCGCAAGAAAGACCGATGAATTCATCGAAGAACTCGAGCACCGAAAGTGGGAAGCGATTGCGACCATCGTCGAAGGCGACTCGCGCATCAACGTACTGATCAAAGTGCAAGAGACACGGGTCGAGGGCGTGACGGTCGTCGTTTTCGATCGCCGCAGCGGAGAGATGGTCTTCGCGAACATCGCCGGTACCGTCGACCTCGCCCATCTCGGCGATCTCGCCCGCCGATTCAAGATCGAAGGACTCGAAGGACTCGAAGGACTCGGCGGTAA
>JALUUK010000479.1 GCA_027021395.1 Acidobacteriota bacterium | reverse complement strand
TCGGAATCGATCTGATCGCGATTCGCATCCGATGAACAGTTATCGCAGAAATCTCCAAAGAGATCGCCGTCCGTATCCTCCTGTCCGCCGTTGTTGAACTCCCAGCAGTTGTCAAAGAGGTCGCGGACGTTGTCGAAGTCGGAATCCACGAGGGAAATCAGCCAGACCCCGCCGGAGGAGTTGCGCGCACCTCCGCCGAGATCCGGACCGTCTTGGAAGGGCGCACCGGCGACGATTTCCAGCAAGCCATTGTCGTCGACTTCGCCGAGCGCGAGTCCGAGACCGAGGTCGTCGCCTTGAGATTCTCCACGAACGACGGCGGTACCGGGTGGAGAGTTCATCAGATCGATATGAAAGGGCTTCGAAGCGTCGCCCCATCGCACCCAGATCTCGCCGTAGTTCCTTCGATCCAGGGTCTGTGGCGTTCCGTCGTCATCCTCATCCGCAAAAGGCGCAGCAACCACGAGGTCCGAGAATCCGTCACCATCGAGATCCCCGACCGCAATCCGCTGGCCGAAGCTGTCGCCACCGTCGCTGTTCCCGTCTTTTCCGCGCATGAGAAAGACCGCGGAGCTTCCATTCGTCGCTCGGACGTCCGCGAGGTCGATCGGCCCGGCCGGTGCCGGACCCCATATCGTCGCCACCTCGCCGACATCGAAGCGATCGAGCGTTCCATCTGCGTTGTCATCCTTGTCGGTTGAAGGCGATCCAATGATCAGGTCATCGTTTCCATCATCGTTGACGTCGCCGAAGGCAATGGCATCACCGGTATTGTCCGAACTCGCCGCACCATGGACCCGGAAGTCCGTAAAGCCGGCTCCGGGCGCATCGAGGTCGACCGTCCCGGCGATATCCTTGCCGAATATCACCTGCACCTCGCCGGCGTTGGGTCGATCGGCTGCCGGGCCACGCCCTCTCGGAAGTTGGAATGCGAGGTCGTCTTTCGTGTCGGCGTCCCAACGACCGACCGCAAGCACCTCGCCGATGGCGGCCTGCTCGGCTGCGCCGGCATTGCTGGTCCCGTCCCCATCGAAGTCATAGGACGGACCAATGACGATGGCATCCGGGGGATTGTCGTCGAAGCCGCGCGCGCCATCACCGAAGGTCGTCGTGCCGGAGAGCAGGAAAGCGATCGCGCCGGCGTCCTTGCGCCCGTTGGCCGTCCCATCGTCACCCGTCATTCCGATCGCGAGATCCGGAGATCCGTCACCGTTGAAATCACCCACGGCGACCCCCGCGCCGAGTTGGTCGCCCAATTCGCTGCCGTGAACCCAAAAGTCGGCCCGGCTCAAGCTCTGGTCGGGACGTCTCAAATCGAAGGGGTTGGGGCGAATTCTGCCGCCATAGAGCACATAGACTTCACCACGAGAACTCAAGCCGTAGATGTCGAAGGTCCCGTCGCCGTCTTCGTCGAAATTGCCCTCTGGGCCGTCGGCTGCCGGGGCACCGATGATCAGATCGTCGATCCCATCCGCGTTGAGATCCGCAAGAACGAAAACCCGGCCGATTTGATCATCCTCGTCCGTTCCGTAAATCACCAAGTCGGCGTCATCTCCGTTACCGATGTCGAGACTTTGGTCGTAGGGAGGATTGCCGTAGTAGACGTAGATGGCCCCGGCGTTGGTGCGGTCTGAAAAGCGCCCATCGTGCCCCGGAGCACCGACGACGAAATCCGTCGTCCCGTCACCGTTGAAATCTCCGGTCGCCACATGGTCACCGAGATTGTCGCCGAGTCGCTGGCCGATGCGAACGATATCCTCACCACCGGCTAGATCTATGTCGTTGACTCTCTGACCGAAAACGACCGGTGATGCAAGAGCGAAGAGGAGAAAGGCTACCGTGGCGAAGGCGGAAAGCCTGATCCTCGGGTGACGCATGGGCATACCTCCAAGTATGGCGCACCGGCCCTCGAATGCGCCGTGTGCAAAACCTGCGTTTTTTTCGTTGAGTCCCACCGGCTCTGCAACCGGCAGTCCCGCTTGCGAAGGGCGGAAAGACGACGAGAACAGAGAACAAA
>JALUUK010000478.1 GCA_027021395.1 Acidobacteriota bacterium | reverse complement strand
CTTCCCGCGCCGGATGCGACCTTCCCTTGGATGAGCGACTTCAGCCGACTCGTCTCCGTAAAGCCCGGCAGAACGTTGTTGACGGTGATCCCTTGCGCAGCGAGTTCTCCAGCGAGCGTCTTCGCCCAACTCGCGACCGCACCCCGGATCGTATTGGAAACTCCGAGACCTGGAATGGGCTGCTTCACCGACGTCGAGATGATATTGATGATCCGACCGAAGCGGCGAGCCTGCATCGCGGGAACGAGGATCCGAACGAGGGCCTGACCCGCCAGAAGATGTTGCGTGAAAGCGCAAAGCAACGGCTCGTCTTCCGCAGCGAGCAACGCGCCTCCCGGCGGACCGCCGGAGTTGTTGACCAAGATGTCGCAAGCGGATCCATCATGCCACGAACCGACGACCGACCGGAGTTCGGCGAGATTTCCCAGATCGACGACGAGAAAGGCGAAGTCCGAATCCGTATGTCCGTGCCGGCGAGCGACGGCATGCATGTCTCGACGAACGGCTTCGAGTTTCGCTTGCCGCCGCGCAACGACGGTGACCGACGCCCCGCACCGAGCCAATTCGATCGCCACCGCGCGGCCGATCCCGTCGCTTGCGCCGCACACCAAAGCGCTCTTTCCTGCCAGATCCACGATCGCTCCTCGTCCGCGCAGGCCATGCGCGTGATGCGGCCGCGCGCGTTCCGAGCCTACAGACTAGCGTCTTCCCCTCTCGAATCCCACCCTGCCGACTCGCCTGCTCCGCGGCAAGCCGCCTTCGCAGCGGCGCCGCACGGACCTCGGGGGTGAGTTGGGAGAACCCGAGATCTCCCGAAATGCAAGACCGCTGCACCGGTGCGGCGGGCGGCGGTGATCCTTCCCTTCCAATGTCCCGGCCCAATGCCCTAGTAGGGATTGGAGTGTATGATTCGGACACCGTCCAAAGCCGATCCGAGGAAAGAGCAAAAGCCGCTCGGCAAACGACGGCAAAGGGAGTTTTGATGATCTTCGATGAGTTCAAGAGCCAACTTCCCGACTCGGATGAAGCAGAGACGCAAGAGTGGATCGAATCGCTCGATGCCGTGCTGGAAACCGCGGGCAAGACCAGGGCTCAGTTTCTTCTCTACAAGCTTCTCAAACGGGCTCGCATGCTGCATATCGGGTTGCACCCGACCACGCAGACCCGCTACATCAATACGATCAGTCCGGAGCATGAACCGGATTTCCCCGGAGACGAGGAACTCGAACGGCGTATTCGCCGGCTGATTCGCTGGAACGCCGTGGCCATGGTTCATCGCGCCAACGTGCGCTCGTCCGGACTCGGCGGCCACCTTTCAACCTACGCCTCGGCGGCGAGCTTGTATGAGGTCGGCTTCAATCATTTCTTTCGCGGTAGAGATCATCCCGGAGGGGGCGATCACGTCTACATTCAAGGCCACTGCGCCCCGGGAATGTATGCTCGCTCGTACCTGCTCGGGCAGATGACCGAGCAGCACCTCGACCACTTCCGGCGCGAGGTTTCCGGCGTGGGGTTGTCGAGCTACCCGCATCCGCGCTTGATGCCCGACTACTGGGAATTCCCGACCGTTTCGATGGGCCTCGGCCCCATCTGCGCGATCTACCACGCGCGTTTCAATCGCTACCTCGCCGATCGCGGGCTCGTCGACACCAGCGGCCAGCGCATCTGGTGCTTCGTCGGCGACGGCGAGACGGACGAGCCCGAAACCCTCGGCGCCCTGTCGATCGCGGCACGAGAAGGTCTCGACAATCTCGTCTTCGTCGTCAACTGCAATCTGCAGCGACTCGATGGTCCGGTCCGCGGCAATGGAAAGATCATTCAAGAGCTGGAAGCCAACTTCCGAGGCTCGGGTTGGAACGTCGTCAAAGTCATCTGGGGACGCGAATGGGACGAGCTCCTACGCAATGATGTCCATGGGCTGCTGGTCCAGAAGATGTCCGACACGCTCGACGGCGATTATCAGCGCTATGTCGTCGACGACGGAGCAGAGATCCGCAAGAACTTCTTCGGCCCCGACCCG
>JALUUK010000477.1 GCA_027021395.1 Acidobacteriota bacterium | reverse complement strand
ATCTCCGAACAGGCGACGGAAAATAGACGCTTCGCGGCGCAGCCGCTCAGGCACTCGGCCGCTCCACCCGTCCCGCTCCATGTGGGACCGGTGCGAAGCAGCGGCCCTACCGAGCCGGCGGCGCAAATACCAGATCTGCCGTCACGGCCGGCGGTGGCGGCGGAACGATCGGCGGAACCATCGATCCGCGTCACGGCGACGGCGCCCCGTGGGGCACGCCGCAAGACGGCACTTCCGGTGGCTCAAACGATATCGCTCGCCCGTACGACCAGCTCGTCGGCGCACCCGTCCGGACAGGTGACCGGGCCGGTCGCCGAAGTGATCCGGATCGAGCCGAGTGGGCGCCCGGTACGAATCTATCTGCCGCAAGACGTCACCTCGATCGAAGTCCGTGATACCGACATCTGCCGAGCCTGGCAGTCGTCGTCCAAGGAGATCACGGTCGCGGGACTCCGCACCGGAACGACACATATCGACGTTCGAGCCGGACGATCGAAGACCTACCGCGTTGTCGTCGGCGAAGTCGCCTCATCTCGAACCATGGACGAGGCTCGCCTGAGCCAGTTGGTGGCGGAGGCCTTCGAGCGAATCGATGTGACGATCTATACGGAACGTGGGCGGTACGTGGTCGAAGGGAGCGTTCCTTCCGAAGAGGACGCGGTGAGCGTCATGAGCTTCGTCCGGGGAATCTGCCTGCGACCCGTCGTCGACCGAATCGATGTCAAGTCGAAATCCAAGAACTGACTACCCGCATGTTATGTAGCTCGCTAACGAACGACTCATGCAAGACTCTGCTAGCTGGAAATCGAATCCGAGGTATCGACCAATGACCTACCGGCGCGTCTCCTACAAGTTGGCTCAACTGATCCTCCTGGCTTCTGCCTTCGCCTTCGCAGAAACGGCTCTGGCCCAGGTCAGCTCCTCGTTCCAATCAGGAAGCGATGCCGCGGTATTCGAAGGACCGCCGGCCACGAGCTATGAAGCGAGCGAATCGGTACTCGCAGGCCCGGGCGGCGATGTCGCAGGCGCCACCACAGACGAAGACGGGTTCTTCATGTGGGATGGAGATTACGGCAACCGTTGCTGCGGCGACTGCCCTCCCGGCTGGACGGCTCGTGCCGACTACGTGATGTTCCGTCGTGAGCGGCCATCGGCGGCCACGCTGTCGAATGCGTTCGCACTGAGCGAGTTCGACTTCGAACCGGGCGGGCGCGTCACACTCACCCGACATATCGACTGCCTCGATGCCTGGGAGCTCACCTACGTCGGCCAGTTCGACTGGTTCCAATCGGGATCGGCGACCGGCGTTGGGCTCAACTCCCGCCTGAGCTCCGCCACGCTGAACCTCTCCGAGTTCAACAATGCGACGTTCCACAGCCAGGCCTATCGCTCGCGGCTCGACAACGTCGAGTTCAATCGCCGATGGTACGGCTGGGACGTGATTTCAACAATGATCGGAGCTCGATACATCAAGCTCAACGAGCGGTTCGCCTTCAACAGCACCGGCGGGGGCGGAACGGGAGCACTCGGGCTGCGCTCCGACAACGACCTGTTCGGCGTCCAGATCGGAATGGACCTCAACTATCCGGTCGGCCGTTTCTACACGACGACCGTGATGAAGGGCGGGCTC
Source organism: Acidobacteriota bacterium (assembly GCA_027021395.1). GTDB lineage: Bacteria > Acidobacteriota > Polarisedimenticolia > J045 > J045 > JALUUK01. The sequence goes on along the minus strand of JALUUK010000477.1, from coordinate 392 downwards.
TTCCTGAACGCGTCGGAAGCGGACGTCCTGCTCGTCAACGCGGGAACGACTCAAATCGCCAACAGCGACGACGACATCGGCGTCGCCGCGATGCTCGAGTTCGGCTTCTTCGTCGGAGCTCGAGTCACGCGGAACATCCGCGTTCGAGCCGGTTACGAAATGTGGTGGATCACCGGAGTCGCCGTGGTAACCGATCAGATCCGCAACCCGCTCACTTCGTCCACCGGCCGGCACGTCAACGACGGCAGTGACACGTTCTATCACGGCTTCAGCGCCGGTGCTGAAATCACGTGGTAACGACATCACCTGGCAATGGCGGACTCGAAGCACGCTCCTGTGCGAACAATTCAGACCGGGCTTGTGGGACAGCGTTGACGGGGCAGGGCACGCAA
>JALUUK010000476.1 GCA_027021395.1 Acidobacteriota bacterium | reverse complement strand
GGCAAGCCCTGACCGAGTACCTCGAGGAGCGCTATCCGCACACCGTATCCGCGACCCGCACGGAGTTGGACATCACCGACCGTTGGCGCACGGCCGCGGAACTCGAACGTCTGCAACCGACGGTGGTGATCAACTGCGCGGCGAGTTCCCACGTCGATGCCTGCGAGACCGATCCGGAAAAGGCGGATGAGATCAACTGCAAGGGGCCTTTCCACCTCGCGACGGCTTGTCGCCATCTTGGCGCGCGTCTGATTCACCTTTCCACGGACTATGTCTTCGATGGGGAGAAGGGAAGCGAATACACCGAGTCGGACGCGCCGAATCCGGTCAACGTCTACGGCACGAGCAAGGCCAACGGCGAGCAGGCCGTGCTCGATGAATTGGTCGACGTCGTCGTGCTGCGCGTCGCCTTCGTCTTCGGTCGGGGACGCGACACCTTTCTCGATCAAATCGTCCGGAAGGTGCTCGACGGGGATGAGGTGATTCGAGCGGTGGATGGATGGACCACTCGTCCGACGGCTCTCGAGACCATCATCGACGGCATCGAACGCCTTCTCCTCTCGTCGCATACGGGCATATGGCACCTCGCCTCCCACGGCACGGTCACGCGCTTCGACTTCGCTCGGACCGTCGTCGAACTCGCCGGGGGCGATCCCGGGCGGGTGGAGGCGCAAGATGCGTCGGAGTTGAGATTGGCTGCTCAAAGGCCGAGCGCGACGCCGCTCGGAACGGGCGCTTTCGAGAGGGCCTTCGGGGTGGTTCCACGGTCTTGGGTCGACCACGCGGCGGAATACATCAACGCTCGCTATGGTCTCGGTCCCGGACGACGCGCCGGATCGTCTTGATGAGCGGGTCATACGAGAGGGTCTTTCTGACGGGAGGCACCGGTTTTCTCGGGGGGCGGACCGCCCAAGCTCTTGCCGCGGCCGGCTGCGAAGTCGTCATGCTCGCCCGGCGTCCCGACACGGTGGTCGATCTTCCCGCCGGAACTCGTGTCGTGCCGGGGGACTTGCTCGATGGGGAATCGCTTCGTCGCGGCATGAAGGGTTGCGATGCGGTGGTCCACCTCGCTGCGCTGGTCAAACGATGGGCGCGCAAGGCGTCGCTCTTCGATCAGGTCAACGTCGGTGGGTTGGCGAGCGTCCTGCAATCAGCGCGCGAAGAGGGGATCTCTCGTGTGGTCTATTCATCTTCGTTCATCGCGCTCGGACCGACCGATGGGACCGTGGGCGATGAAGATCATGTGCACGACGGCATGCCGCGCAACGACTACGAACGGACCAAGTGCTTGGCCGATACCTTGGCTAGACGTCACCAGGAAGAGGGCGACGATCTCGTCGTAGTCTATCCGGGAATCGTCTACGGTCCCGGAAATCTGACGGACGGGAACATTCTTGCGCAGGTCGCTCGCGACCTCCTGAGAAGACGTTTGCCCGGCACCATCGGCCCCGGCGATCGGCGGCAATGTCTCGCCTTCGTCGACGATGTGGCGGAAGGGATTCGTCTCGCGCTGGAAAACGCCGCTCCCGGATCGCGCTACCTTCTCGGGGGTGAAAACATCACGACGAAGGAGGCGCTCGCCATCATGGCCGAAGCCGGAGGAGTCGATGCGCCGCGACGGGTGATTCCGTATTCCGTGGCGAGCGTGATCGGTCGATGCTTGCGCCTCTTTGCGGATCTGAGCGGGATCGAGCCCAAGCTGACCGACGAGGAGGTGGAGATCTATCGTTGTGAATGGGCCTACACTTCGGAGCGGGCGTGCCGGGACCTCGGCTACCGCATCACTCCCGCACGCGAGGGGATCCGGCGGATGATCGAGTGGCTCTCGACGCTCGACGGACGGGAGGCGATCCGTGAGTGAACGAGCAAGGGAAATCGGCCGGAAAAGCCTGCATGTGGCGATGGGATTCGTCGCCTTCTCGCTGCATTTCCTCTCTTGGCCCGTGGCAGCCGGCCTCGCGGCGGCGGCTCTCGTCCACAACCTCTTCATCCTTCCGCGCTATGGCGGACGCGCGGTTTTTCGCGGCCGGGCTCGCCGGGAGGGGCACGACCCGGGCATCGTGCTCTATCCCGCCTCGGTGTTGCTCGCGATTTTGCTCTTTCGCGAGCGCCTAGAGATCGTCGCTGCAGCGTGGGCTTTCCTGGCCTTCGGAGACGGATTCGCTACGATTTTCGGGCTTCTCTTCGGGCGAATTTCCCCGAGATTGCCTTGGAATCGAGACAAATCGTGGGTGGGCCTGTTGGGATTCTTGCTCGCTGGTGCTCCGATGGCCTATGTGCTGCATCAGTGGACCGCCGGAGCCGAATGGACCAGCGATACGGCGGTCATCCTTCCGATCGCCGTCGTCGCGGTGATTCTGGCGGTCGTAGAATCTCTTCCCATCGGTATCGACGACAACCTGACGGTCACCGTCGGCGGAGCGGGATTGCTGTACGCGGCGTTCGCGGTTGATCCCCCGCTCTTGGCCGGCGCGAGCGACGCTTTTGTCGGGCGGCTTCCGTGGGCGGTGGCGGTCAACTTGGCGTTGGCGCTCGCTGCGCGTGCGGCTGGATCGGTGGACCTTTCGGGGATGATTCACGGAGGCGTTCTCGGAGTCGCGCTTTGGGTTTTCGGCGGCGGTGGTGCGTTCGCCATGCTCTTCATCTTTTTCGTCATGGGCACGGTGGCGACCAAGGTGGGCTACAAGATCAAGGCTGCGGAGGGAACCGCCCAGGAGAAGGGCGGAAAACGCGGCGCACCGCATGCCTGGGCGAACGCCGGTGCGGGTGTGTTCTTCGCATTCCTCTTCGCCGCCACGGGCGAAGACGTTTTTCTCTTGGCGGTCGTGGCCGCGTTCGCGACCGCAGCTTCCGATACGCTCGGCTCGGAGATCGGCCAAGCCTACGGCCGTCGTACGTTCCTGATCACGACTTTTCGCCCGGTGCCGAGAGGAACGGACGGTGCGGTGAGCTTGGAGGGCACGCTAGCCGGTATCGCCGGATCGGCGCTGCTCGGGGCGGCGGCGATGGCATTCGGCATCTCCGGTTGGAACGGCTTGATCATCGTGGTCATCGCGGCGTTTATTGGGACGACTCTCGAGAGCTATCTTGGCGCCACGCTCGAGCAAGCGAAACAGATCAACAACGAAGCACAGAATTTCCTCAATACTTTGGCCGGAGGTTTGGCGGCCGTAGCGATCGCCGTTTGGTGGTCGGTCTAAGAGAATCGAGAGGAGCGTGGTGTCGCAGCAGGCTGGTCAATCGTCAAGCAAAGTCGATGAGCGAGGCGTGCTTTCGCGCTATATCGCTTTTACTCGGCCGTTCACATTGCTGCCGCCGACCCTCGGCGTGCTTTCGGGGGCGATCTGCGCATGGGGTTCCTATTGGAATCCTCAACGCACCGCGGGACTCGAGCCATCCCTGAATTGGGGAATCGTTTGGACGGTCCTTCTCGGGTCGGCGTGCGCAGCACTGCTCAATGCGGCGAGCAACGTGATCAATCAGATCTACGATCTGGAAATCGATACGGTGAACAAGCCGCATCGGATGCTTCCGTCGAAGAAGATCAGCCTCGCCGCCGCGTGGCGCTACACCTGGTTCTTGTACGCTTTGGCGGTGATCCCGACGTGGTTGGTGGTGATCTACCCGGCGCGGACTTGGCTCGATCATCTCTTGGTTCCCGAAGAGGTGCGTGCCGGACTCGAGGGCATCGGTCCATGGGCTTGGTCGCTGACGACGTGGCATGCCTGTTTCGTCATCTACATTTTGGGCATGGTCTTCACCTTCATTTATTCCGCCCCAAGCCTTGGACGAACGAAATCCCATGCGATCGGGGCCAACATCACCATCGCCATTCCCCGCGGATGCCTCTTGAAAGTGGCGGGATGGGCGATGGTCGGCCCGGTCGTTGCGGCGGAGCCGTGGTACATCGGCATCATCTTTGCGCTTTTTCTCTTGGGCGCGGCTTCGACGAAGGACTTTGCCGACATGGATGGCGACAGAGCCGGAGGCTGCTACACATTGCCGATACGCTTCGGCGTCAAGCGTGCGGCCTGGATGATGGCGCCCTCCTTCGTCTTGCCTTGGCTTTTGGTCCCGATCGGAACGCTGGTGCCGGATCCTTTCGATCCCGGTCATCCCATCTTGACCGGAAATGCGACGGCGCTGGTCGTGCTCGGCCTCGGTCTCGCCCTGTGGGGAAGCTACACCGTCTGGCTCATTCTTCGAGACCCCGAAGCCATGGCCAAGGTGGAGAATCATCCCTCATGGACGCATATGTATCTGATGATGATGTTCGCGCAGATCGGGTTTGCGGCAGCCTATCTCTTGTGAGCAGCGGCCTGCACATCGTTGATGGCTTCGTCGAGTCGAGGGAGCACGACGCGCCGCGTGTATTCGATGAAATGGTGACCGGCGCCTGCGCGCTGAATGGCCTCGACGAGACGGCTCGGGTCCCAGCGCCACACCTCGCGGAGAAAGCGACGGTACTCGGCCGCATAGCGGGATAGGAGACCCTGAGTGATCAAGGCTCTCGCTCCCCAGACGATCTGTCTGAAGCCGATGCGCTTGCGCTTTTCGTGGGTATGTACGCGGCGCAAGCGCATCATCGCCAAGACGCGGTCGAGATAGCGCTTCGGATCGTAGATCGCCCCGAGGACCTTCTTGTAGCCGCCGAGCAGTTGCACCTCGGGCATCTTCGGCTCGAAATTGGCGCGCGCGAATTGGTCTTCGCCGTCGAAGTCGCGCAACCGGCCCTCGGCCTCGAGACGCGCGGTCAAGGGGGTTCCGGGTAGCGCGTAGAGCAATCCGACCATGGCGAAGGGAATGGCCGCCCGCTCGATCACTTCGATCTGATCGTCGAAAATCTTCGGACCGTCGCTGTCGAATCCGAGGATGAAACCAGCCCATACATCCATCCCGTGCTGCAGAACTTGGTGAACCCGCTCGCTGATCTCGCCCCGGAGGTTCTGAGATTTGCGCATCTCGGAGATCGCCTCTGCCGAGGGACTCTCGATGCCGATGAAGACGCTGTTGAACCCCGTCTCGACCATGGAAGTCATCAGCGTGGAATCCTCGGCGAGGTTGAGGGAGGCTTCGGTGTAGAAATGGAAGGGATGGTCGTGTCGCTCCTGCCAATCACGGACCGCAGGCAAGAGTTTTCTGACGGCCTTCTTGTTGCCGATGAAATTGTCGTCGACGAAGAAGACGCTGCCCCGAAAGCCGGTGGCGGCAATGGCATCGAGTTCTTCGGCGATCTGTTCCGGCGTCTTGACGCGAGGAACCCGACCGTACATCACGATGATGTCGCAGAACTCGCAGGAGAAAGGACAGCCGCGCGAATACTGCAACGCCATGTGGAAGTAGGCATCGGCTTCGAGAAGATCGTAGCGGGGTGTCGGGCTCGTCGTCAGGTCGGGCTTGTCGTCTCCGCGGACCCGATGGGGCAGCGTTCCGGCTTCGAGGTCGGCGCACATCGATTCGATGCAGCCTTCCCCCTCGCCGGTGAAGACATGATCGGCTTCACCGAGCAGGTGCGGTTGACTCGTGGCAAACGGACCTCCGACGATCGTGGTCGTGCCGAGACGGCGGCAGCGATCCACCAAGTCGTGAATCGATGCCCTCTGCACGAACATTCCGGAAATCAAGACGACATCGGCTTTCCGCAATTCGGCGTCTCCGACCGGGCGGACATTGAGATCGACCAACGACGCTTTCCAGCTTTTCGGAAGCATGGCGGCGACCGTGAGGAGGGGGAGCGGCGGAGTCAGGCTCTTTTTCCCCACGAGTTTCAACGAGTAGGAGTAGCTCCAATAGGTCGAAGGGAATTCCGGCCACAGCAGAAGAGCGTTCATGCACGACTCCCGCTCACCGGATCACGCACGATGTCGATGCGGTACATGCCGGGAATATACACCGAAGTGCCGATCGTCATCCGTTCGGGGCGGTCGGACGGTACTTCGGTGGATTTTCCGGCGGCGGCTGGGACTTCGGTGATGCCGTGGACGGATCGTCCGGCCTCGAAATGGAATGCGGAGCTGGTGCGGGTGTCGGTTCGCTGCGCTCGAGCGTCTTGTAAGGCTTGGCTAGGCCGAGTCGGGCCATCGTTTGGATGACGATCCACGCAGGATCGAACTCGCTGGCGCGGAGGCTGTACTTCGGACTGCGTGGGTAGCGGTGGTGATTGTTGTGCAGGCCTTCACCGCCGGTGATCAGCGCCAAGGTTCGGATATTCGTCGCACTGTTGTCGAAATTCTTGTAACCGGCATGGTGGCAGAGCCCATTGATCGATGGAGAGAGCACAAAAACGTACATGACGGTATGGATCAACGCAGCCAAGAGGCCCCAGCCCACGCCGAGAAAGACGCAGAGCGCGGCGATGCCGAGCAGCAGACCGACTCGTTTACGGTCGAAGAGCGCGCGATCCCAGCGGTCGGGGGGCATGTCCCGGGCGAACTTGGCCACGTTTTTCGGGTCGCGAGCCGACTTGACGTAGTGGAAGACATTGCCGAGTTGGACCGACCAGAAGCCCAATACGAGCGGGCTGTGCGGATCGTCTTCCGAATCGGTGAAGGCGTGATGCTTGCGGTGCACCGCGACCCACTCGCGGGGAACGATACCCGTCGTCAGCCAGATCACGAAACGAAAGGCAAACTCGACGGCGGGGTGCAACGTCAGTGCGCGGTGCGTCGCTGCGCGGTGCAGATAAATCGTCGTGGCGAAAACGGCGGCCTGTGTGACCACCGTCGAGACCACGAGCGTCATGAGCAAAGATGTCAGCACGGTGCTCTCCGAATTCGGCGCGGAAGCCGAATCACTTCTTTCTTACGATAACCCGATTTGGGATCTCGTTCCGGTCGCCCTCTTTCCAGGGGAAGGACTTCGCCAACTGCTCTCCGGCGCGCTCGATGCCCGCGGTCAAGCCTTCGCGGAGCGATCCTTTGCGGATACCGTCGAGAATCAGATGGTCGACGTCGTCCCAGAAATCGGGGGCGACCTGCGCATGAATGCCTTCGTCGGCAAGAACGACCACTCTGCGTTCGAGCAGGGAGACGAAGATCAGGACGCCCGTCGCCGCTTCGGTTCGGTGCAGGCCGTGAAGGTAAAACTCTTGAAAGGCCTGTTCGTCGGCGACCTCTCGTGCGCGCTGGGGGAAGATGAACAAACGCTTGAAATCGGGAAGAAGACGGGCGAGCGCGAAGCCGAGAAGACCCATGGCAAACTGGGAAGCGAGGAGCAGGGCAGGGTGGTTCCAGGGCAGCCAACCCCCCAAGAGAAGGGATCCGACGAGAACGAAGGTCAGGGCGCTGAGCCAATCGGCCCCCGGGTGGGCATCGGCCTGCTCGACCACGACGGGCAGGATTTCGCCGACGGTCTTCTTTTCGGCGTTGGCGACGGCCGTGCGCACGGCTAGACGGTCGTCTTCGCCGAAGGTTTCGGCGACGCGATACCGTCCCTGTCGAAAAAGAGCGCGAATGACGAGGAAGGCAAGGGCGAGGCCGAAGATCGCGCCGCCGACGATCTCGACGATCAGCCACGGATCGTGCGCTGCTTGCTCGCCGACCGCGCTCCACGTTGCGGCGTAGACCATCACCAACCTCCCGAGGCGCCGCCGCCGGAAAAACCTCCGCCGCCGCCGAAGCCGCCGAAACCGCCGCCCCATCCGCCCGTTCCCGTGCCATGGCGAGAATGCGACATCATGGAGCCGAGGAACATTCCCGTCAGCAGGCCGCCGCCTCCGCCGCCACGGCGGAGCCAAGAGAAGAGAACGAAGATGAAGAAGAGGAACAGAACGAGGCCGCCGCTTCCTCCGGATCGCCGTCCGCGCGGCTTGGGGATCTTGGCGTAATCGCCGCCCGCCGCGGCATGCATGGCCGTGATGCCCTCGCGCAAGCCGTCGTAGATCCTGCCGCGCCGGAATTCCGGCGCGATGACGTCACGGATGATTCTTCCGGCGATCGAGTCGGTCAAAGTGCCTTCGAGACCTCGGCCGACCTCGATGCGAACTTTGCGCTCTGCACGTGCCACGAGCAATAGCGCGCCGTTGTGGCGGTCTTTTTCGCCGAGTCCCCAGGAGCGGGCGACCTCGAGAGCAAAGTTTTCGAGGGACCGGCCACCGAGGTCGGGAACGGTGAGCAGGACGATTTCGTTGCCGCTGCCCGCCTTGTAAGACGCCATGAGAGCTTCGAGAGCGCGTTCTTGCTCGGCGGTGAGGAAGTCACCGAGATCGGTGACCCAGCCGTCGCTTTTGGGGATGGCCGATTTCGCGCTTGCTGCGAGTGGGACAAACGAAAAGATCAGGAAGAAGCAGAGCGCAAAAAACGCAGCTTTTCCGGATCGCTCCGCCGGCTTCGGAAGATGAGCGTCTTGCTCCGAGTCGCGTTGATGGAAGGCGAGCAAAGCGAGGCGCTAAGAGTCGTCGCCGAAGTTCAAATCGACCTTCGGCGTTTCGCGCTCCGTTTCTTCGAACGGAAGCTGCGGGAGTTTCTCGAATCCGAAGAGACCGGCGACGAGGTTCGTTGGGAAGCGGCGCAGGTAGGTGTTGAATGCGCGCACGGATTCGATGTAATCACGCCGGGCGACGGCGATGCGGTTCTCGGTTCCCTCGAGTTGGTCTTGCAGCGAGAGGAAGTTTTGATTGGCCTTGAGTTCCGGATAGCGCTCCACGACGACGAAAAGGCGTCCGAGAGCTGCACCGAGACCTTGCTGCGCCTGAATGTACTTCTGCAGTTGCGCCGGGTCGTTGGGCAGTCCCGGCGGGAGCTGCGCGCGTCCGACGCCGGCTCGTGCTTCGGTCACCGCTTCCATGGTCGACTTCTCGAAGTCGGCGGCCCCTTTGACGGTGGCAACGAGCTGTGGAATCAGGTCGAAGCGCCGCTTGTACTGGTTATCGATTTCGCTCCACGCGGCTTCGTTCTTTTCTTGCAAGGTGACCAGCGTGTTGTAGCGGCCGGCGAAGAGGAAGGCCGCGATCAGGACAAGGAAGGCGAGTGCCCCGACTGCGATCAGGCATCCCGCCTTGGCAAATCCGCGCTGATTCATCGTGCTGCTCATCGACATCGTCGGCTCCAATGGAGTTGGATGGATCCTGCTCGTGCGCTTCGGGGGCGATTATCCCTCTTCGGGGGCCGCTGTCGACTCGCTCGCTTGGCCGACGCGGACTTGCGCGGCGCGCAAGACCTTGCCTCGGAAGCGATATCCGGGGCGAAGCTCTTCGAGGACCGTATTGGCCAATGACGCATCCTCGACCGGTACGACCGAAACCGCTTCGGCGACCTGAGGGTCGAAGGGGCGATCGAGCGTATCGATGCGT
>JALUUK010000475.1 GCA_027021395.1 Acidobacteriota bacterium | reverse complement strand
ACTGTTGCGTCTCCGACTCGGGCAGTCGGAAAAACCGCTTCGTCTTTACGGACCCGAAGGATTCTGCGAGCGGGTTTCACACCTCTTGCAAAGCTACTCGTGGAACCTCGGCGATCACTATCCCCTACACCTCGATGTCGTCGAAATACATGCCGATCGCTGCGAGCGTTGGGAATTCCCGCGTCGATCCGGCTTCGATCCCTACCGTGCGGCGACGTCGCCGGGACCGTACGATGCCCCCGTCTTCGAAGACGATCTCATTTCCGTTAGCGCTCGTATTCTGCAGCACGGTACTCTTGCTTCGATTTGCTACCGGCTCGATGAAAGCATGTCGATCCACGTCAACGGCGCTCGCCTTGCGGAGCTAGGGCTCGAGCCGGGACCTTGGCTCGGCGTGCTCAAGACATCCATTCGCTCGGGTGAGACGGAAGACACGATGATCGACCTCGGCGGGCAAAAGGCTCCGGGAGGACAGAGCAGACTACCGCTCGCGCAGATACGCGATCTCATCATCGACATCGCGGAGGGAGAATCTCTAGCTTACGCCACGGATTTCGGGCCCGAAGAAGAAAACCTTCAGACCTTGATCGCCTTCGCAGCCGGATGCCGGCGATTGTTGATCGAGTGCCAATACCTCGCCGAAGATCAGGCGCTGTCCCGAGCGAATGCGCATCTGAGTACGGCGGAAGTGGGTCGAATCGCTCGGGACGTCGCGAGCGCCAAGATCCACCCTTTCCACGTTTCCATACGCAACTATGACCGGCTCGACGAAGTCCGGGCGGAACTCGAAGCCGCTTGCCACCCGATCGAAGTGGAGTGGATCTGATGCGCCTTCGACTCGCCGTACCCGATGAGATGGCCGTGGACGTGCTCGTTCGCGACATGGAACGACCGCCCTGGTCTTGGAAGGTGGAGGTGGAAAGACTCTCCTGGGCTCACGCCGCGGATGCGTTGCGAAACGGAAACGCCGATCTTGCTTTCATCTCTCCTCGGGCGCTGTATTCCCTGCGCTCCCGCTGCGAAGTCGTCCCGGGCATCGCCCTGACGACTCGCGGTGGAACCCACTGCGCACTCTTGGTCTATCGTGGCTCACTCGAAAACATCGAACGCATCCATTCCGAGTGTGACGGCCACGGAGCCGATTTCTTGTGCGAACTTTTCTTCGCCGCGGGGGGACGTCCCATCCCTCTCTCGAAAAGTGATCGCTCACCCGACACACTTGCAGAAAGAGAAGCCCTCGTGCTCTCCGGCCTTCGCGCACTGCGCCACCGACCGACGAAGGGCCTTCAAGTTCTGGATTTAGGTGCCGCGTGGTTTGAGATGAGCCGCCGCCCCCTGCTCTGGGGCGTGTGGGCCGGACGCGACGCGATCGTCGATCGTGCGCTTTACAAACTGCTGCATTCGGCGCGAACGCACGGCCGCCGCGCCTTGGACGATATCGTCGCTCGTCGCTTCAACGAGACGGATTTTCGCGCCGAAATGACACCTCTTCTGCGAGATCGCACGGTCTTTCGCCTCGGACGCGAAGAGCTTGCCGGCATGCGGGAACTTTGGGAAGCCGGAGTGGAACACGGCTTGCTCGACGGAGCGTCGAATCCCAACACCCTTCGTTTCGCAAGTCTTGGGCGGAAGACGTCCTGCCACGATATCGCAGAGCGAGTGCGGGCGGCCCGCAATTCAAACACGAACAAACACTAGCGAATGATCCTTGACGCAACTCGACGTGAGCCACCGCTTCGCTTATGGAATTCAGATGATTTCCGCTTCCCCGAGGCGCTGCTTTCCGGTAGAATGACGTCATCAGATCGGGTCTTTGCTCGCAAGCGGATGTCGGTCTTGCGGGTTGAGTAAAGGTTGAAGGCTTTCTTCGGTGGATGCGTCGATTTGGAGGGGCGCGACCGCCGGTTTTGTCGGGAAAAGCCTTCTTGGGAAGAGCGAATCGCTGCGGCCTCTTTCGTTCGCGATCTTGGCGGATCGAAGAATGGGCGGCGGGGTTTCGGTCGGGGAGGATGGAATGCGGGGGTTTA
>JALUUK010000474.1 GCA_027021395.1 Acidobacteriota bacterium | reverse complement strand
AGATCAGCGACGACGAAGCGTAAGCAACTCAAGGGACGACGATGGCCAAGGCACGCGCGCTCGACAAACGGCGAAAGTCGATCAGGAATATCCGCAAGATTACGCGGACGATGGAGCTGATCGCTACGGCGAGATACCGCAAGTCGATGGACCGCGCGCTGGCCGCGAACGACTTCACCAACCGCATGACCCAGGTCGTCACCGAGTTGTCGGGAAGCACGGCGGAGGTCGAGCATCCGCTCCTTGAAGTACGCGAGTTTCCCCGCAAGTGCGTGCTGCTGGTGCTGACCGCCAACCGCGGCTTGTGCGGCGGGTACAACGCGTCGGTCATTCGCGAAGCGGTCCATGCCTACAGGGAACTTCAGGCGATACCGGAGCGTGAGCGCCAGGCCGACAAGGCGGGGCCGGCCGAGCCGGTCGACATTCGGCTCGAAGTGGCCGGCAAGCGGGGCATCGGCGCGATGCGGTATCGTGGGATCGAGATGGCCGAGACCTATTTGCAGTTCAACGACCGGCCGGAATACGACGAAGTCGACTCGATCGCCTCGAGGTATCTCGACGGCTATCTGAGCGGTGCGATCGATCGCGTCGATGTCGTCTACACCAGGTTCCACAATGTCGGCAGACAGGAAGCGGTGACGGAGACCCTGCTGCCGCTCGCGGGACTCGGTAGCGAATCGCCATCCGACCGGGCCGGTGGAGAGAAAGGGGAAGCAGGAGCGGACGGCGGAGCGACGACGCGTGGAGCTTCCGCTTCGGAAGAATCGATCTACGAGTATGTCCCGTCGGCCGAGTCGATCTTGGACGAGATCGTCCCGATGAGTTTTCGAGTGAAGCTCTTCAAGTGCTTCCTCGACGCGGCGGTCAGCGAACAGGTGGCTCGAATGATCGCCATGAAGTCCGCGACGGAAAACGCGGACGACATGATCAAGCGGCTCACCATGACCTACAACCGCGCACGACAGAGTTCGATCACCAACGAGATCATGGAAGTGATCGGTGGATCAGAAGCACTATCGAAATAACTGAAACCGATATTGAGGAAACTGGACGCATGGCTACAGCAACGCAATCCAATGTCGGTCGAGTCACCCAGGTGATCGGCTCGACGTTCGACGCGGCTTTTGAAGAGGATCATCTGCCCAAGATCTATAACGCGGTCAAGATCGACGCGGTCAACAAAGGCGTGAAGATTACGCTCACCGGCGAGGTGCAGCAGCACTTGGGCGGCGGACGTGTCCGCTGTGTGGCACTCGGTAGCACCGACGGCCTGGTACGCGGCCAGGAATGCGTCGACACCGGCGGTCCGGTGTCGGTTCCGGTCGGCGATGCGACGCTCGGGCGCGTCTTCAATCTCCTCGGAGATCCGGTCGACGGGCGGGGCCCGGTCGCCGCTCCCGAACGCTGGCCCATCCACCGCCCGGCTCCCCCCGTGGCGGAGCTCTCGACGAGCACCGAAGTGTTCGAGACCGGAATCAAGGTCATCGATCTGCTGACGCCGTTTGTGCGGGGTGGTAAAGCGGGGCTGTTCGGCGGTGCGGGATTGGGAAAGACGGTCATCCTCACCGAACTGATCGCGCGCATCGCAAGTGCGCACGGTGGGTACTCCGTCTTCGCCGGCGTCGGTGAGCGTACGCGCGAAGGAACCGACTTGTGGCTCGAAATGCAAGAGGCCAAGATCGGCGACACGGGGCGGAGCGTGATCGAGCAGACATGCATGGTGTTCGGCCAGATGAACGAGCCGCCGGGCGCCCGCTTGCGCGTCGCTCTCTCGGCGCTCACGATGGCCGAATACTTCCGTGATACGACCGGAAAGGACACGCTGCTGTTCATCGACAACATCTTCCGCTTTTCGCAGGCCGGTAGCGAAGTGTCGGCGTTGCTCGGGCGCATGCCGTCGGCCGTCGGTTACCAGCCGACACTCGCCACGGAAATGGGAGCCTTGCAGGAGCGCATCGCGTCGACGAGCAAGGGAGCGATCACGTCCGTGCAAGCGGTCTATGTCCCGGCGGACGACCCGACCGACC
>JALUUK010000473.1 GCA_027021395.1 Acidobacteriota bacterium | reverse complement strand
CGAAAAACGATCCGCGGAACACGAATCCCCGCGCCGTCGAGGCAATTTCGCGCCGAAACCATCCGATTCACGGCGGATGCTCCGCCCGATGGGTCGACCATTGCGACGAGCGGTGATCCGTCCGGAGGCCGCAGGCGGAAGAACCTCCTGACGGATGCGTCGGCGGCGAGCGCGACGACTTCGGTCTTCGGGCCGAACTTTTCTCGCAACGTGTCGAGAATCTCTTCGGTCTTCGTCATGGCAATCCTAGGACAGCAGCTTGGCCGACGTAAAACACGCCCGCCAATGCCCCGGTCATCAACGTCGCGAGAGTGGCGCTAGCGAGCGCTTTGAAGGAGAGCGCGGCGAGGTCTTCTCGGCGCTCCGGTGCGAGTGCGGAGATTCCGCCGACGAAAATCGCGACCGAGGCGAAGTGCGCGAATCCGCAGAGCGCGTAGGAACAGATCACCATGCTCCGCGGCGAAACGGCCCCGGCGGCCGCGAGCCGTCCGAGTTCTTGAAATGCGACGATTTCGGTGGCGACCAATCTTTGCCCGAGCAGTCTCGCCGATACGGCGACGTCGGGTGATTCGATGCCCAAGAGCCAAGCCAAAGGAGTGAACAGCCAGCCAAGCACGCGTTCGAGGCTGAGCGGGCCGCCGAGCGCAGCAGCGAATGGAGTGGAAATCCAAGCGAGCGCCATGTTGCAAAGCGCCAACACGCCGAGCACGGCAATCAGTGTCACCGCGATTCCGGCGGCCAACTTAAGCCCATCCCATGCTCCGGCGATCAGGGCCGCCATGGCCGTTTGCCGGCGCTCTTCCTGTGGGATTTCGGGGACGTGACCTCGTGTGGCCGGTTCGTCGGTTTCGGGGAGCATCATCTTGCTCATCATCGCCGCCGCTGGAATGGAGAGCATCGATGCCGACAAGAGGTGGCCGGCGACCTGTGGAAACTGTTCTCCGAGAAAGAACACATAAAGCGCCAAAGTCGTCGATGCCACGGTCGACATGCCGCAGGCGAGCAGCGTCAGCAATTCCGATCGCGTCATCGTAGCGAGATAGGGGCGGACCGCGGCAGCCGATTCGATGCCGACAAAAACATTGGATGCTCCGGCGAGCGATTCCGCACCCGAAAGGCCCATCCCTTTGTGAAAAAGGCGGCCGATCCATCGGACCAGCACCGGCATCACCCGCAGGTGGTAGAGCAGAGCCATCAGGGAGGCGAAGAAGATCACGGCGGGCAAGACTTGCGCCGCCAGGACGAAGCCGACGGAGCTTTCTCCGGAAGGAGTCATCTCGCCCCGGTTGAGCGCGAGCGGACCGAAGAGAAACAACGCGCCCTCGCGACTTGCGCCGAGCAGCGAGTGGACGGCGGCGTTGACGATCACCAGCACTTTGCGGATTGGTGGGACCCAGAAAACCAAGGTCGCCATACCCAACATCAGTACGGCGGAGCCGATCACCGTACGCCACGGTATCGGGCGACGAAAACCACCGATCGCCCAGGCCAGCAGAGCCAGCACCACGCATCCGAGCAAACTCACGCCATTCGCTACGCTCATGCCGGAGATTCTACAGTGTGCGGGCGACGAACGAAGTTCGAAGCGAACGCCGTGGAACGCGCTAGGAACCTACGCAGCAGAAACGGAGATACGCTCGCTGCCCATTGCCTCTATGCGGCTGCAGCGGTCTTGCGTGCGATGCCTTGCCTCGGCCGTCGGTACGCGTTTCGGAGAAAAGCGGCCGCGCCGAGCCGCCACGGGAGGAATGAGCCGCGAAGCACTGCCCGGCAAGGTCCGTCGAGGCGCCTAGATCACGCCGTCGTGGTGGTCGGATCGAGCCGTGGACCCGGATGAAAGCACGACCTTGCGAAGCGTGACATCGCTCTCCACGGTGGAATCTTCGAGAATCACGGAATCTGCGACGACGGCGCCGGATCGAATGACGGCGCCGGATTCGACGGCCACCTGACCTTCGAGTCGGCAATGGGGAGAGACGTCGGCGGAGGGGGCGATGTACACCCGCGCCCCTTGAAAGTCCCGAATCGC
>JALUUK010000472.1 GCA_027021395.1 Acidobacteriota bacterium | reverse complement strand
CCGCGATCGTCAAGAGATCGGGAGGCATGCGTCGCGTCACCGTTTCGGGAGCCCACCAGACCACGCCGGGAGTCAAGAAGGCGAGAACGGCGATCGTCCAACGGCCCGCTTCGTAGCGGCCGAGGCGGCGCCCCATCGTCTGAGCCGCCGCGACGACGGCCGCGCCCACCATCGCACCGGCGACGAGGCCCATCGTCGCCCCGAGCGCAAGAGCGATCGTCCCGGCGGTGATCCACTCTCCCGCCGAGAGATAGGGCGGTCCGGAAAGCAGCACGAGATGCGTGATGTCGGCGATGGCTGCCACGACGGAGAAGCCGATGCCGAGCTCGGCCCCGAAACGAGCGGACGACAGGATGCTCGCGCTCCGATCCCGAGGGTGCAGCCCCATGCGGGCGAAAAATGCGACCATGCGGGATTCCAGGCCGCTCGCACGGGAGGCCACCAACACGCGCAAGGCAACGAAAAGTGCAAACCATTGCAGCGGAGGCGCAACACGGCGCAATGAGATCGTCAGCGAGCCGACATCGAAGCGGGTGCCTCCCGTGCTCAGAACGACCACGAGGGCCAGCCCGAAGACGAGCAGACCCAAGTTGGCGAATCGTGCGAGGTTGCGTCGCAGGACGGTCGGCATCAGCTAGTCGGAACTTCGCATGACAAAGGCGTTTACCTCGATGGCGATCACGGCTCCATTCTATGCGCACTCCCTAGGTCCGCCACGTTTCCCGGCACTGTGTGCAAAGCATGCACGCACTAGGATTCGCGGAAGACCCGCGGATGGTATCTTGTCCCCGAAAGAAGGCCTCGCGCTTGGATAGCGCACCGTGGTGCCCTCTTGGACTGCGGCATGAGCGGCACTGCCGAAAATGCCCGCGACAAAGGCGATGGTGACTTGAAAGAGATGATCGTCACGCTCAAACCCAACGCGAATCACGAGCATGTCAAGCAGGCGCTCGCCGACCTCGGTCTGTGGGCGCGTCGACTCGATGGCAACCGCAGCGGCTCGGTCTTCTTGATATCCCCGGGATCCCGCGCCGTGCCGGAAGCCGCCCTGCTGGCCATCGAGGGGGTGCTCGACGTCGCCCGCGCTCCTTCCGCACATCCGCGTGTCGATGCGATGCCGAAAAGCCTGACGCTCGGCCGCACTCCTCTCGGACGCGGCCACCGGCCGGTCGTGATCTCCGGGCCCTGCTCTCTCGAGTCGGCGGAGCAGACCGACGAGATGGCCGCCACGCTCTCGTCGATGGGTGTGGAGATTCTTCGAGGCGGCGCCTTCAAGCCGAGAACCTCCCCCTACGACTTTCACGGCCACGGTACGACGGCTCTGTCTTGGATGAGACAGGCCGCCGACCGATACGGGATGGCCGTGGTCACCGAAGCGCTCGCAAGCGAGCATGTCCCTGCCGTCGCCGAAGTCGCGGACCTGATTCAGATCGGCTCACGCAACATGCACAACTACGCGCTGCTTCGCGACGCCTCGCAAGCCGGGCGCCCGATTCTGCTCAAGCGCGGCATGGCGGCGACGCTCGAGGAATGGCTGTCGGCCGGGGAACACTGCCTAGTTCACGGCGCGCCGGGAGTCGTCTTCTGCGAACGCGGTGTACGAGGCTTCGACTCGGCTACGCGCAACGTGCTCGATCTGGCCACGGTGGCGATCCTCTCCGAGGTGCACTCGCTGCCGGTCATCGTCGATCCCTCGCATGCCGCCGGGCGCCGCGACATCATCGCGCCGCTCAGCCGCGCAGCCGTCGCCGTCGGAGCGGCCGGCTTGCTGATCGAGTGCCATGCCCGGCCCGGTCGAGCGCTCAGCGACGGACCCCAAGCCCTGCCCCCGCAGGAACTGGCATCCTTGCTCGACGACCTCGAGATCCACGGCGGCCCGCGATGGAACGCCGTTCGGGAACTCCCCCCGAATCAACGCGAGGGTGCTCGGTGAGACATCCTTCTCCTTCCTCCTCACTCAAAGGTCGCGACGGCGCCGAAACGCATGCACCTCCTCCGGACGGCGCCGGTCCTTCCACCACCGATCGGGAAATCATCG
>JALUUK010000471.1 GCA_027021395.1 Acidobacteriota bacterium | reverse complement strand
CCGGTCAACGATTCGATCAAGGTCTCGACGGTTTCAACGAGCAGCCCCGCATCGTCATAGGTAAATTCCGTGCGGCTTCCATCTCCCGTGGCGACGCTTTCTAGGCGCCCATCTTGCGGACTGTAGGTCTTGACTCTTTTGTGCTCGCGACCGGTATCGCGCAGCAAGTAAGTCTCGCGACCGGAGGCGTCGTACTCGAAGATCGTATTGCTCGCTCCATCGCCGGCCACCAAGTCTCCCTCGACCAGATCCGCCGGACGACTCGCGACGACTCCCGAGGGAACGAAGAGCAATTCGTCCTTGCGCACGACACGGCTCATCTCGTCGTAGAGCACGCGGAGATCCGATAGCAAGACGTTGCGGCTACCCGAGCGATCGCTGGGGCTTGCACCGTTCGGCGTTCCCCGCATCGTCTGCTGGACGACGTTGGAGTCGGGGTCGTAGAAGATCTCCATCAAACCACCGACCGGGTCGATCGTCCGTACGCGACGATCAAAGCCGTCGTATTCGTATTCGGTGAGTCGACCTGCGGGATCTTCGCTGCGACGGAGGTTGCCGTTGGCATCGTAGCTGTATGTCGTGACCGCCGGCGCGCCGCCCTTCGGTCCCGTAGCCCCCACCGTGCTTTGGAAGAGCAAGCCCCGCTCGTCGTAGCTGAACACGGTCTCATTTCCTTCGGGAAGCACGACACGCGTCCTGCGCCCCGCGGGATCGTAGCGGTAGAGCGTGCTGAGACTCGTGCCCGCACTCACCGGGCGCGAGACCTCCACCGGACGATCGAGCATGTCGTAGACCCACTCCGCCGTCAGAAAGTCTCCGGCCCCGCGGGTGCCGCCGCGATCCTCCACCGACCGACTCACTCGATTGTCGTTGGCATCGTAGGTCGTACGGACTTTGTAGCTTGGCGCTGAAAGTCCGCTCTCGCCGACTCCCGTCGCCGGGTCGCCGTCCGGTCCGGAACGATCCATGGTCGCCGCGGCGTTCCGGACTTCCACTTCTTGGTCGATTTCGTTGTAGAGGCGTACGGTGCGAACTCCCCGCGCGTCGACATGGCTGGTGAGGTTTCCGCGCGGATCGTATTCGTGCCTATCGCGCACCCGGCCGGAAAGCGAGGACGAGCGCAACCAGCCTCCGTCGGCCGAATCGAGTATCCGACCATCGAAAGGAGGTGGTGTCGGAACGCCGTCCCCGTCGGGGTCGTTTTCGGGAAAATAACTCAGGCGGCTCACCAAGCCGACCGGATCGGTGGTGCTGATCTGTTGGCCGAAGTCGTTGTAGCTCCAAGTCGTGACGATCTCCTGCTGTGCATCCCCTTCATCAGCAGCCTGATTGGAGGCTGGATCGAGGTTGACGGTCGGATCTTCCCGACGTACGACCCGCCCGTCGATCAAGTCCAAACGGCCGTCGCCGTTGAGATCGCCGAGATTGACTTCCGTGCTGCCGAGAGACAAACCCCATTCGAGCGCATAGGCTTCCACGCCGTTGGTCGCCGGGTCTCCCTCTTGGTAGTCGAAAAACCAACGAGTGGTGTAGCGTGCGGCGCTTTGCTTTCCGCCGTTTTGCGGTACGTAGCTCGGATCGTTTCCGCGCGGCGAAACCTTCGTCAGAATCTGCTGATAGAGCGGGTCATAGGTAAAGGTGGTGACCACATCCGATGGTGCGCCCCCATGACCGTCGCCGCGAACCGACGCCGTGGCACGCACTTCGAGCAGATTGCCTTGCGCATACCGGTCGGGATGGCCGGCATCGTAGGTCCAAAGCGTCGAGTCCCCGGACGGGAGATCGGTCTGCAACTTCAAACCATCCGCGTCGTAGCGGTTTTCCGTCACGAAGCTCGCCGGATCATCCGCACGCAAACCCGCGGTCTGCACGACGTGAGTCAATTCTTGTCCGGAATCATTGTGCGTCGATTCGCGGACATAGCCATCGAGCCCGGTAACCACCACGTGTCGGCGGGGAAGGTCGGGAAGTCCCGGATCGGCGCCGGCATTGAGCGCGCTGTAAGCATAGAGGTAGCTACCGCCGGCCGGGATACCGCTGGCGTTGGTGCCGCCGACGTCCTGGCGTACGACGCGATCGAAGGTCAAGTCGGAGGGGAGAGCGTCGGGCGCCGTGCCGTAGGTGTTCGTCAGCCAAGTCTGCCCGAGCGGATCGGTGATCGAAAGCAAGTTGCCGTTGAGTCGCTGATCGGAGAAACCGGAAGTGTATGAATAGCGCGTCGTCTTTCCCGACGGAAAGGTGTCACCGTTGGGCGTCGCAAGAACGACCGGCGAGCGAACGGTGATCAGATTCCCCTCGGCATCGTGAGTGTATTGGACCTCGCGTCCTTCGAAATCCGTCACTCTGCGCAGCCGACCGCTCGCCGCGAGATCACCCTGCACGAAAGTGTATTCGTAGGATATCTCTCGACCGAAGGTATCGACGACCCTCGTCAGCAAGCCATTGTTGTCGTAGTGATAGGTCGTCTTGGAGCCGAAGCGATCCTCTCGACTCTTGATCGCTCCGGCGACATTCGATCCGTCGAGATCGAAATAGCGGACCACCGATCCGTCGGGAGATCGCAGAGCGAAGGTGGATGTGCCATCTGCTTCCTGCTTCTTGCTCAAAACGTCGAAACGGCCCGCCGGAGAACGATACCCTGTGGGCGTCCTGGTGAAAACCGCCCCGCCCGGCGCCCGCATGTCGACGATCGTCATCTCTTGTTGCGAACCATCCCTAGAGAACAAGAAAGTGCCGTCCGCGAAAATCCAGCCCTTCCCCATCGCGCCGTCGTAGCTCACCTGCGAACGGTAGATGCGGCTCATCTTCCAGCCGTCGTCGGCGAATCGCCCACGCAGAGCCAGATCCACGTCTCGCACGACGAATTCTCCGGTCGACAACACGACCTCGGTCGCCTCTCGTCGCGTGGTGATGGGCAAAGAGGAGGCGTTCTGAGCGGGAATGACTCCGTCCTCGACACCGTCCGCTGCAGCACCGTTGCGCACCGGGCGGAAGAGACGGCGAGCCGTCGCGCATTCCTGCCCGGACGTGCGCGGCGAGCCATTGCTTGCGCTTCCGAGCGGCCCCGTTCCATTCTCGTTGAAGCCTGCGACGAGAAAGGTGTAGGCGGTTCCGGACGTGGGCACCTCGGGTACGATCGCGGACGACCCGGGAATGGAGCCCTCATCACAGTCTCCATACTGACCGGAAGAAAGTCCGCTGACCGTTCCCCGATAGACATGATGGCCGAGCGCCTCCGGCGCTACGTTCCATTGCAGCGTGGTTGCGTCGGCGAAACGCACCCCCTCCACCTCCGGGGGAACGCTCTGCGCGCTCGCGGACGGAATGAAGATCGACAGGAACGCCAAGAAGAGGAAAATCGGCAACTTTGAAGCGCGCAGAATCATTTTTCGGTCCTTTTCGCTGGGGAATACATCGCTTCGGGAAGGATTCGCACAGGTCCTCTCGACGCCCTCGAATCCGCCTCCTCGCTCTCGTTGAGTACCGGCCACCTTCGTTTCACACGGTTTTTGCGCGGCATCGACAAAGAGACGAAGCGTCGGCGAGCGCTTAGTCGTAGTCGGATTCCGAAGGCGAGCCCAACGCGGCCTCGACCATCGTCGTGATCTCGTCGTAGCGGAAAGGTTTGGGAAGAAAGCCGAATGCCCCGAGAGCTAGAGCGTCTTCAAGGTCGCGGCGCGGAACCTGTCCCGAAGTGATCACCACGGCGATCCCCGGATCCACTTCGAGCAAGCGCCGGTAGGTTTCGAGACCGCCGACCGGCTCCATTCGCATGTCGAGCAGAACCAAGTCGTAGCGAAAGCCCTTGCGGTACTTCTCGACGGCCGCCACTCCGGATTCGGCGAAGTCGACGTCGAATCCGGCGGCATCGAGATAGCCGCCGGCGATCTTGCGAATCTGCTGCTCGTCGTCGACGACCAAGACGGAGGACTTGCGCTGCTCGGCAGCTCCAAGCGACACGCGCGACCGCGCCGCCGGCAGAAAGATTTCGACCTTGGAAATCATGGGCGGGACCGGATCGGAGGTCGTGACGACGTAACCGCCATGCGCTTTGGCTGCGACCATCGCCAGCTCGCTAGCGGTCTCCCGCGGACGCGACGTTTCCGCGGAACGGATCTCGCCCGCATCGTCCTGCCCTTCTTCCTGCCAAGCAACGATGCGTATCAAGGCATAGCGGCCCGACCGTGCCCCCCGATGTCGACGAGCCACCTGATCGTCGAAGATCGCTCGATCGATGGAGATGAGCACGCGACCATGCTTTCCGGCGTCGATTATCGCCTGCCGCACCAATGCGTCGAGCGCCGTTCCCATCAAGGACGGCGAGACGTCGATCGCCGGAGCCTTGTCGTCTCCTTCGACATCGAGAACCGGCCCATCGAATGCCCATTCCCGCCACACTCTCTCGCGCAAGATCGGCAGCGCTTCCGGACGAAGACGACGCCGGCGGAATCGACCTTCGCTCACACCGCAGATATTTGCGATGCGGCGCGCAACGGCCTCGGCGCGATAAACCGTCTTACGCAGACTCTCGAGGTATTTTCCCAGCACGGGGTCCGCGGCACCGCGCTCGCCGACGAGCGCGCCGGCCGGGCCGAGACCGCGCAGCACCTCCGAAAGAGTCAAGGCCAGACTTCCAGCAAGAATGGCCGAACCCTCGTGCATGCGAGACATCGACGCATCATTCTGCTCGGCATCGTCATCGGTGATGACGCCCTCCATTCGTGATTTGTCTCGCGACGCGAGTTGGGCCGAGCGATAGGCCCTCTGAACGACTTCCGGAAGTTCTCCGAGAAAGCCGAGCCCTGCGCGCTTGTCGAGCAGCAGCCCGGTGTGGCTGCCGCCGAGTTCCGAAACGGACCAGCGATCCTCTCCGTCGCTCACCGCCACGATCGGCAAGCTGCCCACCTCCGACTCGACACGCCCGAGCACCTCGAACGCATGCTTCCGCTCGGTCGAGAGCGAGACGACGATCACCGACGGCGGGTCCGATCCCGTTTCGTCGATGACCTCGAAGGGCGGTTCACTCGATTCCAATGCTTCACGCATCAGTACGAAATGATCCGGCTGCTCGTCGATCACGAGAACGCGACGAGGCAACTCGTCCGATGGCACTCGTTTTTCGAATCGTCTCATTCCGGCCAGCACGAAGAACTCACGGTCGATCCATGATCATGAAAGATCATGAAATCCATGGGAAATATCCCCTAAGAATACGCCGTTTTTTCCGAGATGATCCATCGGGCCTTTCCCGGCTGTTATTCTCTTGCCCGGAATCGGCCAAGGCATGACCTACTCTCTCGCAAATCTCGGTATCTCACCGCAGTGGAGCGGCGCGGTGCTGACCCTGCTCGTCGGGGCAGCGGCCGGCTTCGCAAACGTCAGTGCCGGAGGGGGTTCCTTGCTGACTCTGCCGCTTTTGGTCTTGATGGGCCTCGAGGGGCCGGTGGCCAACGGCACCAATCGCGTGGCATTGATCGTTCAGAACCTAGTGGCCGTACCGACCTTTCGACGAGGCGGCGTGCGCGGTTTGCGAACCGTTCTTCCGCTCGCCGCCGTGGCGATACCGATGGCCGGTCTCGGCGCTTGGCTCGCCACCGGTGTCGACGACACCGCCTTTCGCCGCATCTTGGCCGTCGTCATGATGGCGATGGCGGTGATCACCGTGCTTCGCGCTCCTCGCCCCGATGAGCGGGAAAAGTTCGAGCGGCTGCGGCCGTCGACCTACGTCGCCTTTGCCCTGATCGGTCTTTATGCCGGCTTCATCCAAGCCGGCGTCGGGTTTCTGATCGTCTTCGCGCTCTCTGGATTGGAGCGTTTCTCTCTGTTGCGCTGTCATGCCTTCAAGGTTGCCGCCGTCCTGGTGATGCAGTTGACCGCGCTCCCCATTTTCATCCTGGCAGACCTCGTCGATTGGAAGATCGGCCTGTTTCTCGCCATCGGCCTCGCTGCCGGTGGATGGCTAGGCGCGAGATTTACCTTGGCAAGCCACGATCGCACCTTGCGCATCGTTCTTGCGCTCGCCTCCGTGCTCATCGCCCTCCGACTGATATTTTCTTGAGCGCATTTTCCCCTACGGCAGGAAAGCAAGAAAAAACGGGTGGAGATGTTCGAGACATCTCCACCCGTTTATCCGGACGCCGACCCCTTCTCCAATCTCTTTGGCGATCTCGAAGCGAAGGATACTTCCGGCGTATCGGCCGGGTGGGTTCAGACTCAAGCGGACGAGAGAGATTAGCGGCGACTTTTTTCCTCAACCCATTCCGCCATGCGCGTGATACCTCGAGTGATGGCTTCGTTGGACGCCGCGTAGCTGAATCGGATGTGCTGACCCTCTCCGGGAACGCGGGATCCGAAGTGGATATCCGCAAGGCAGGCGATGCCCGCTTCGTGCAGCAAACGCCGCCGAAAATCTTCGGAATCTTCGGCACCGACCATCGCACAAGCCTCGGTCACATTCGGCCAGACATAGAATGCGCCGCCCGGAGTCTTGCAGCTGACACCGGGAACTTCGTTGAGCAGACGAACGATCAATTCCCGCCGTTGCTCGAAGGCCGCTTTCATCGCGTGCGCACCGTCTTGATTGCCGGAGATGGCTTCGACTCCCGCCCACTGCGTGATATGACTCGCACACGACTCGGTGTTGGTTACCCAGCGTGTGAAATGAGGAGCCAAGGTCTTGTTGACGGCGTAGCCGAGCCGCCACCCGGTCATCGCCCACGTTTTCGAAATGCCGTCGGCAATGATCGTGCGCTCCTGCATTCCGGCAAGAGATGAAATCGAGTGGAAGTCCCCGTCGTAGACCAATCGCGAATAGATCTCGTCGGCGTAGACCCAGACTTGGGGATAGTCGGCGAGAATTTCTGCGATCGCTGCGAGATCCGTCGGCGTCAGGATCGACCCGGTCGGATTGTGCGGTGTATTGAGGATCAGAAGACGCGTCTTTTCGGAGATCTTGCGGCGCAAATCGTCCGGATCGAAGGTGAAGTCTCGCCCTTCGAGCAGGTGCAAAGGCACCGGCACGGCGCCGTTCACACGGATCTGAGACTCGTAGATCGGGAAGCCGGGATTCGGATAGAGCACCTCATGCCCGGCGCCATAGTCCGTCAGCGTCAAGACCGCATAGCCGATGAAGGGTTTGGCGCCCCCTCCGCAGACCACGTCTGCCGGGTCGATTGCGATACCGCGTACTCGTCCGAGTTCCTCAGCCACCACCTCGCGCAGACGATCGATCCCCGCCGATGCCGTATAGCCCGTGTGCCCGTCGCGGATCGCGCGAATCGCCGCCTCACGAATATTGTCCGGCGTATCGAAGTCGGGCTGACCGATACAGAAGGAGAGCACCGGCTTGCCCTCGGCGATCATTGCATTGACTTCCGCGAGAACCACGAAGGCGTTCTCGGTCCCTAGATCACCCGTTCTTCGCGAAATCTGCCGGTGGCCGTCGTTCTTGCCGCTTCCGTTTTTTTCGCTGCAGTTCTTGTCCATGATCACTTCCCTCGAGCTGATCGAAGCATCGACTCGATGCGAGCGAGCCGCTCGTCGCGCTCTTGCGCGAAGCGCGTGATTCCCGAGACGATGGACTCTTCGTCGAGCTTGGCCTCGGCGATGATCTCTTCGAGCGAACCGCCCGTGCGCCAGCGGTCGTCATGATCCGAACTGAGCGTGTAGTCGAGCGAGACATCCGTTGCCATCCAAGGCCGCATGGTCATCCGTGCGCGATTGGTGACGGCCATGGAGTCGATGCGATCGCCGTCGGAAAGAATCTGCCGACGGTAGGCTTCTTCCTGCAACGCAAAGAGCTGCGGCGAGGTCGCCACGACGATCTTGACGTTGAGGCCGCGCTTTTCGATCTCGTCGAGGACCTTGATGGTATTCGCAACGGTGGCGGTGCCCTGTACGATCACGCAGCCGTGCCGCTCCCCTGCCGAATAGTCGCGCATCAAGTACGCACCGCGTGCCGACTCGAAGAAATGCGCCATGCCCAAAGCCTTGCGATCGGGAATCTCCATGGGCGGGCGCGTCAGGTGCAACGCCAGAATGGGTATCCCGCTGCGAAGCCCCGCAGCGATCATCACCGGCACTTCGTTGGCTTCCCAGGGGTGAAGGTCGCAGACGGCACCCTCGGGAAAGAGCTGAGTGACCGACGGGGAAAACACGCCGAAATGCGTCCGCGAATCTTCGGCCGTTTCCGGCCCGGAATGCCCGGCTACCCAAATCACCGGGCCGACCTTGAAATCACTGTCCTGCGCGAGTTGCGAATAGAGTCGCATCGGACCGTACTTGAGATAGGAAAACGAGCCGTAGGTTGAGCAAGCCGCAGCAAAACCATCCCATTCCCGTTCCGGATCGACTGAAAAATTCACGCCCGCAATTCCGGTACTCATTCCCGAATTGCAGAATTCGGTGATCTCTTGCGGCAGGAGAACACCTTCGGGGTTGTCGTTTCGCTCGTAGACACCGTAGTTGGCTTCCCCGCCGAAGGGCTTGGCGAAACCCGCGATGTTGGTCGACTCCGCCAAATCGGCGGACATCGCCAAGAAGATCGGTCGGCCGTACTCCCGGCGTGCCCACGAGTTGGCCCAGGCCCCCCAAGTGGCGAGCGACTTCCGGTTGGGTGCCTTGCTTCCGACCGGGACCCACATCTCTTCCGGGTAAGACTTGAAATCGGTGAGCCGCGGATCTTTCCACGGGTTCTTCGCCGCATCGAAGATCGTCCGCTCGGCGTCGTCCGGTACGTCGTCTCCGATCTCGACCAAGCGATCGGCGAGCGCACGGTAGAAGTCGGGATCGTCTTTCATCATCCCGGCCACGACCTGGTAGTTCGCTCGCGCTTGCTCAGCGCGGGCTTCGGCATCGTCCGGAGCCGGCTCACCAAAACCTTCGAAACGTACGCCGTAGCGATCTTGGAACTCTTTTTTCGTCGCCCAGAACTCGGGAGAGTTCAGCTTGTGCGGCGCGCCGTGCGATGCATAGTCGTACTTCCCATAGCCGCGTCCCTTGCGCGTGCGAAACCAGATCGCTGCCGGGCGTTGGCCCGTCTCCGCGTCGTGTACCGCCTGCATCAATGCGCGGGTCACTGCGGGCCACTCCGATCCGTTGTCGGCCCCGTAGATACGCCAGCCGTGCGAACCAAACCAATCCGCAGGTGTGCCGTACATCACCGAGGACGCGGCGCGTGCGTCGATTCCGTGGTCGTTCCAGTCGAGCAGTAGGTAGAGGTTGTCGAGACCGAGGCCCCAAGCCGAATTGATCGACTCGTGCGCGGCACCGGCCGTGTATCCGCCTTCCCCTTCGACGGCGAAGACGCGCACATCGCCGGCCCCCGCGCGCGCGAGAGCCATGGCCATCCCCAC
>JALUUK010000470.1 GCA_027021395.1 Acidobacteriota bacterium | reverse complement strand
ATCCGCGCCGATGGATCGTTGTTTTCATGGGAACTTTCCTCCTCGAAGTGTTACCCCCAACGTTGCAAAAAGGGGTTCTTCGAGGATTTTAGTGGGAGGATCGGCAGCGGTTCAAGGCTCGATGGCCGAGAATGCGGGCCATGAATAGTCTCAAACATTATCGACTGCTGCTGGGCCTTTACTGGACACTCTACTCGTAAAAGTCCTTGACAGGGCTTCGGTCTTTTTTGCCCGCGTGCAGGATCCGAATGTGGCGCTGTCCAGCTGGGGCCACGTTGCGCGGCACGAACGGGAAAACCTTCACAAGAACCCCAAAAACCGCCAATTCTTCCATCTTGCCACTTGCGGTTAAATCTTTGTTTAATACAATTGTTTAAAACGAATGTTTGCCGTGTTTTGAGGCCGCTGATTTATGTGTGATGATACGCGCACGCGGGTGTTGAACGCTGCGGGGCCGATCTTTGCGGAGAAGGGGTTCCACCGGGCGACGGTGCGCGAGATTTGCCGCGCGGCGGGGGTCAATGTCGCCAGCATCAACTACCACTTTGGCGACAAAGAGCGCCTGTATATCGAGACGGTTAAGCGGGCGCGCCAGGCGCGGGTCGCCCAGGCGCCGCTGCCGTCTGCCCACCCGGACGATCCGCCGGAGGAGCGTCTGGAGGCGTTCGTTCATACGATGTTGATGCGGATGATCGGCATCGAGGAGCCGCCGTGGCAGTGGAAGCTGATGATGCGCGAGATTCTCCAGCCGACCAAGGCGTTCGAGGAGATGATCGACGAGTATTTTCTGCCAGAGTTCCATATGTTGTTGGACATTCTGGACGAACTGTTGCCGCCGGACGTGCCGGAGCACACGCGCACCCAGGTAGGGCTGGGCATCATTGGCCAATGTTTGTTTTACCGGATCGCGGCCAATGTCATTCAGATGATGATTCCGGCCGAGGAGCGTGCACGGCACTATTCGGTGGACGAGCTCACCCGGCACATTTGCCGGTTCACGCTGGCTGCGTTGGAGCAATCCACGACGCCCCGGACGCGTGACGAGCCAAGCGAAGTGAGTGTGTGTGATGAATCGGCAACCGACGAACTCGCCTGACCAGGTGACCGTGACCCAGCATCTGATGCGGACCCTGATTCCGATCCTGATCCTCGGGATCGGCGTCGGCGCCATGTTTGCGCTCGGAAATCGCCGCCAGGAGACGCGCCAGCCGGACGATGGCGGCGCCGTGCCGGAGGTGCGCACGGAGGCCGTGTTGCCCCATCGCGGCGGTTTGGATATCGAGGTAGATGGCGTGGTGGAGCCGTTTCGCGAACTCGCGGTCGCAGCCGAAGTGGCGGGGCGGATTCGCTTCAAGGCCGACGTGTGCCGCGCCGGCTGTTTCGTGCAACGGGGAACGCCCTTGGTAGAAATCGACCCCGGCGACTACGAGCTGGAGAGGCAGCGCACGCGCGGCTTATACGATCAGGCCGTGGCCGACCTGGAAGAGCTGGACGTGGAAATCGAGAACATCGAATCGCTCATTGCACTGGCCCAGCAGGATCTTGCGCTCCAGCAGAAGGAGTTGCAGCGTCTGTTGGGGCTTCGCAACGGTGTGACAGCAACCGAGGTGGACCAGGCGCGCCGGGCCGTGGTTCAATCGGAAAACGCCTTGCAGACTCTGCAAAACCAATTGCGATCAGCCCGGATTCGCCGGACGCGTTTGGAGATCGCTCAAAAAGTCGCCAAGAGCCAGTGGGACAAGGCCGAGCGCGATTTGCAACGCACGGAAATCCGAGCGCCCGTCGACGGCGTGATCGTGCGCGATCAAGTGGAACAGGACGCCTTTGTCCAGCCCGGCACGGTGCTGTTTACCATCGAGGACACCTCGTCGGTCGAGGTGCGCTGCAACCTCAAGATGGAGGAGCTGTATTGGCTGTGGCGACAGCCCGACGCGGGTCTCGCGCCGGCGGGCGACGGCCCCGAGGAGGCCTACCGAGTCCCGCACACGCCGGCAACGGTCTATTATCAGTTTGCCGGTCGCAAGGATCTCCGCTTCGCTTGGCGCGG
>JALUUK010000469.1 GCA_027021395.1 Acidobacteriota bacterium | reverse complement strand
CTCACACGCTAACGTGGTTTGTCCGAGGTATCGGCGCGACAGGCGAGTCAGCCTTGCCGCATCGGCAAAAAAATGCCGCCGACAGGGCGTCGGCGGCGAGACTCTAAAGGAAGAAAGCAGGGGGGGAGGAGAGTACCGAAGCGGCTCACATGCGGGATGAATGGCTGAGCCGTTCCGGTTTGTGTGGGTGCTCCTGGTGTACGATGAAAATGCGTCCAGTCAAGGCGCAAAAAGCGTCCGTTGGATGGAGCTACGCGTACTCTTTCGTCAAAGTCCGTCAGTGTTCGTCGGAATGACCACCGCGTCGTTGCCGCTTTGTGGGCTAGGGTTCGTCGCTTCTCCGGATGCTTCCGGAGCCCAAGGTTTTGGTTTCGGCCGGCGTTGCGGAACCGCTGTATATGACATCTCCGCTGCCGAGAACCTCGATGTTCAGCGTCTTCTCGGCGCGGATTCGCAGCGTGCCGCTTCCCAAGACCGAGGCGTCGGCATCTTGGGCCACGACGCCCTCGAGGTCGGCCTCTCCGGAGCCTAGGATTTTCGCACTGAGGTGATCGACCACGCCGTCGGCTGTCAGATGGCCTGAACCTAGTAGCTTTGCTTGGAAACGTTCGGCTTCGATTTTTGCAATCGAAACGCTTCCTGATCCGAGGAAATCGCATGCTTCGAGCGCCGGCATGACGATGTGGACTTTCATCCCGCTTCGCGGGTTGCAGGATTCGCGTACGTTGATCTTCAGAGTCCCCGATTCGTTCTCCGTTTGAACCAGGTCGATCAAATTGTCGTCCGTTTCCACCTTGACGGAGTGGGTCGGTCCGAAGGTGACGTCGACGTCTAGGGAGCCGGCGACGGCGATTTTTTGGAACGAGCCGACGTCGCGCGCCTCGCTGGCAGCCTGGCCTGACCCTTGAATTCCCGAGTTTGCGCCGATAATGAGGCATCCCGTCGAAAGCAGAACACAAAGACCAACAACCAAGCTCAGGCCAAGGCGCAACGTTCTCATTCGTCTCGACCTCCTAGCAAGCCGGCCCGCATCAAGAAGTAGAGCAGGGTCAGCAGAGAAGAAACCGCTGCTGCGACATAGGTCATCGCCGCGGCATTGAGGACGCGATCGACACCCTGTCGCTCGTGCGGCGTGACGATGCCGAGTGCGACGGCTTGCTTCTTGGCGCGGGCAGAGGCGTCGAATTCGACGGGTAGGGTGATGATCTGGAAAAGAAGGACCGCAGAGAAAAGCACTGCGCCAAGGAGGACGAGGCCCGAGAGGTTCATGAAGAGCCCGATCATCATGCCGATATAGCCAAGGCTCGATCCGATGTTCGCCGTGGGAACCAAGGCCGAGCGAATCCACAGCGGGGCATAGTTCTTCGCATGCTGCAGAGCATGTCCCGCCTCGTGGCAAGCGACGCCGACGGCGGCAACCGAGGGCGTGTCGTAGACGGACTCGGAAAGCGCCAGGGTCTTGGTGACCGGATTGTAGTGATCGGAAAGAAAGCCGGAGGTGCGGACGACCGAAACGTCACGCAGGCCCGCAGCATCGAGCATCAACTGAGCGGCTTGCGCGCCAGTAAGGCGACTGGCAATCCGCACGTTGGAGTATTTCTTGAAAGCCGAACGAGTGCGGAAGCTCGCCCACAAAGACAAGAGAAAGGCCGGTGCAAGGAAGAGAAAGTAGATCGGATCGAAGATCATTCCTAGTCGCGCTCCTTTGTATTCTGCTCCACCCCAGTATGCGGGGCACCCGTCGCACTGCGCCAGCGCGGCCGGAGCCCTCATCGATGGGCCGCCGGTGGGGGGAAGGTGCCTGCGTGCCCCTATATCGAAGCGTTCGCCGAGCTTGTCAAGCTCTTCCCACCTTGTCAGCCTCCCTCCATATGATAACGGCTCAACTCCCCCCAACGTGACGCGAAGATTGTTAAATCCCGCCCGCGGGAATTCCGCGCCCCTGCGCCCGGCGGCGGCCCGGGCCTAGGCCGAAATCTCTCCCGCCGCGTGCCGGAGCGCTCCGAGTCGACGGCCGAGGCCCCCAAGGCCTCACATCCGCCCCATCAC
>JALUUK010000468.1 GCA_027021395.1 Acidobacteriota bacterium | reverse complement strand
ATCCTGGCGAGTTGTTGTCGACTCCCATCGGTCTATCGCTGCTTTTGTTGATCTCCCTCTTCTGGTACGCCAGGGCTTTGCAACAGGTGATCTTCTTTGGCCTGAAAAAGAAATTATCCATCGGATTCCTTCTCTTCTTCCTCATCGGTGGATCGTTGTACCTTTGGCCCCTGATCAGCTGAGGCGGCCCGTAAGGGAAATCTCGGCGAACGATATGGAGCTTGTGGAAGACACCGAGTGCACCCCCTCCCGCCGTTCCTCGCTCCTTTATGGTCTTGGCCGTTTGGCGGTGGAATACGGGAAGGACTCTGCTTCGGTGAGGTGGGGGAGGCGGATGTGGACTAGGTCGATGGTGTGATCGTCTACGCAGAAGGCTATGCGGATGTGGCCGGGGGAGCCGAAGGTGCTGCCGGGGACGATAAGGAGGAGGTCGTCCATGGCGCGGCGGCAGAATTCGTTGTCGTCGCCGGGGACTTTGGGAAAGAGGTAGAAGCCGCCTTCGGGGGGATCGACGCGGTAGCCCTTTGCTTGCAGGACCTCAATCAGACGTCGGCGGTGGCGGTGATAGTTGGTGAGGTCGATCACCGCGCTCTGGCAACGGGCTACGACTCGTTGCCAGAGGGCTGGAGCGCTGGTGAAGCCGAGGATGCGGTTGGCTAGCGCGAACCCTTCGACGGTGCGTTCGACTTCGGGGAAAGCGGGGTTGACGGCGATATAGCCGATGCGGGCTCCGGGTATTGCGTGGGATTTCGAGAATGTGTAGACCATCACGCCGTGATCGTAGAGCTTTGCCGGGCTGACGTAGGGTTCGTCTGTGTAGCGAAGGCCGCGATAGGGTTCGTCGGAGATCAGGACGACGGGATGGCCGTTCTTGCGACCGTGCTCGTGGAGGATCTCCGCTAGCTCGCGCAGGCGTGATTCGGGGTACTGGCGACCTGAGGGGTTGTTCGGGTGGTTGATGATCAGCGCGCGCGTTCGGGAGGAGAGTGCGGCCGCGATGGCTTCGAGATCGGGAAGTGAATGCTCGTCGGTGGATACCACGATGGGAACGCAGCCGTAGTTGGCGATATGGACGGGGTAGTCCGGATAGAATGGTGCGAGAATCATCACTTCGTCGCCGGAGTCGAGGATGGCGCGCAGGATGACGTTGATGGCGGCGCTCGCTCCACAGGTGAGAACGACATGCTTTGCCTGCACCTGGGGAAGCAAGCCGGTCTCTTGCAGGTGAGCGGCGATCTGCTCGCGTGCGGCGGGATGGCCGGCGTTGGCGGTGTAGTAGTGAAGGTCGGACGGCGGATTCCGTACGAGATCTTCCAGAGCGCATGTCACTTCGGTGGGCGGAGCCGTCAATGGATTGCCCAGCGTGACGTCGGCGACGTTTTCGGCGCCGTGGGCTTTCTTTAGCCGCTGGCCGTCGGCCCATATCCGTCGGATAGTCGAACCGCTGCTGATGAGTCGGGATATTTCTGCGTTGATCAAGGGGTTGCTCCAATTCTTCGCATGATGACGAGTCAGGATGTCTCTGTACTGATTGAGGAGTGACTTCGATTCTTCTTCTCATGATGATGGGTTAGAGTCTGTCTCGGTGCTGAACAAGTGGTGATACTGCGGTAGAGAAGTTCTTTCGTGCGATGGATCCTCTCTTTTCGACCTCCGTGACTCGCGCGCGTTGATGTAGCGTCCATTCTGTTGATTCTCCCGAGGGGGGGTCGCGTGGAAGCAGTCTATCTTTGGCTCCTTCCCGGTTCCTTCCGAAAGCATATCGGCAAACGTCGCGAGCCTGTTTGGTTTCGGAAGGAATCGGCGCGCTCGATCCCGGAGGGACCTGAACGACGGGCCACTTCCGCTCTTCTCGTAGGTACGAAAGCCCATCTAGAGAAGAAGGTCATGACCCACCAGAAGGATCATTCTACCGCGTGGCAGCTAGTGTGAACATCCTCGCCGAGAACGGCATGGCGACTTACCTCGGTGAGCATCTTGGCCGGAAGCAGCCTTGTCGCCTTCCGATGGTGAACTCAATAGCACAGGTACCTCGATGCGCAGAGCACTAGCCAAAT
>JALUUK010000467.1 GCA_027021395.1 Acidobacteriota bacterium | reverse complement strand
CGCTCCACCCACCTTCTGCCTCGGGTAAACTGAAGCCTCCTCCGGGCCCGTAGCTCAGCTGGTCAGAGCTGCCGACTCATAATCGGTTGGTCGCAGGTTCGAGTCCTGCCGGGCCCACCATCCATAGCTTCCCCTACCACACGTCACGCATTCGCACTATCATCTCGTAAGACGGACGCGGCCCCGTGCACCGCATCCTAGTCTCCTCCTAGGTTGGTGCCACCTTGCGTCGGCACCTTATCATTTATCGCTTCAGAAACCGCCTCCAGCCGATCCTTACTGGATCATCTTGTGAGGGTCATTCGGACTCTACGCACCAACGCGAACCCTCAAAACACCAGCACCGTCACGAGTCATTGGATTTCAGGCCCGGCTAAATACCCAGCTCCCCCAGCAAGCCGCACGGCCCGTGTCATAGGCAAATCGAAGAAAGCGAGATCTAGCCAATCCCCCCATTCCACTCTTTAGACTACGCTATGGTATTTGGAACCGATCCTTAAG
Source organism: Acidobacteriota bacterium (assembly GCA_027021395.1). Classification (GTDB taxonomy): domain Bacteria; phylum Acidobacteriota; class Polarisedimenticolia; order J045; family J045; genus JALUUK01. The sequence continues at coordinate 1,556 of JALUUK010000467.1, read as the reverse complement.
CACGTGGCGCCCAGAGCTTTCATCGAACTCTCTCTGCACGTCGTCGCGATCGTCACGGCTTAGGCGGGTCCATGTCGTAATCGCACTTGGATTGGTTGTCGTATCGAAGCCATACGGCACCGAGATCCCGATGAGGTTACTGATCACGTACCGATCGTGGAAATCGTCCCACAGGAAAACTTCGATCTTCAGACCCGATTCCCGCGCTATGGGTTCCAGGGCTTCGCGAAAGTTTCTTTCGATTCGCTCCCTAAACTCAGGGCGGAATCGCTTGTCGCACGCCTCCTCCCAGCATACGCGGTGCACCTCAATCCTCGGCGCCGGTCTCCGTCCACCAGCCATGGCCAGCAATCGCCCGAATCCTTGGTAGCCCCCACGTCGCGGGTTGAGATAAGGATCAATAAAGGATATCGAATTCGCGCAATGCAAGACCAGCTCCAGATGCTCCTTGTAGGCGTCGAGCGTCCGAGGAAGGCGGACAGACGGGCTGCGGCGGGTCCACCATGCCGCCGTTGGTAATCTGTCTACCGAGGCAACAAGCTCCTCGTCTTCAAAAACCGCCTTAACCCTGTTGGTGACTATCACCCCACCAGTTAATGGGTAGAGGTTATGTGTCGCCAAGGCCTCGGCACACCAACCGCTATCGTCTATCGGTCGCTCATCGGACGCCGGTCGAAAATGAATCAGCCTACCTTGCGTCGCAAGTTTCCTGATGAGTTCTTTCCCACGACGGTGCCACTCGCGATCATTCGTCGCGAAGAGTTGTCGCCATTCTCCGTCCCGCAGGTCTCGGACCAGCCCCTCGGCTAACATCACTTCCCTAAGCCTGTCAAGATGCAGCCTGCAGATCTCCTCACTGGCATAAGACGTGGTGTCGAACACATCTGGAGTGATCGCGTACTCGGCAAGGAGTGGCATCAAAATATCTCCCGCAAACCCTCCTCGAAGAATCCGCCGGGCCAGGCCTTGATCAGATCCCCCCGCTCGTTGAGCGGCATCTCGCGGACGATGCTCCTGGGGCCGTCGGGCTCCACGTAGAGCACCATGACGTGCTCCGGCCGCACCTCTGGAAAGCCCTTGGGAAGCCTGTCTTCGAAGGTCTCGCGCATCCGCCGCATGATGCGCAGGAGCAGATGCTCGCTGTGGGTCTCGATGAGCAGTGTATTGGCGGCGTCGGTCAGGGCCGCCTCGATGAAGACGTCCCCGAGCTCCGCCTGCAGGGCGGGGTGGAGGTGGATCTCCGGCTGCTCGATGGCGATGAGCTTTTCCTTTAGAGCGTACGCAGACACGAGGACCGGCAGCACCTGGCTCACGCCGATGCCGACGTCGCGATGGCTCACGGGCGTTCCGCTGCGCTTGTCGACGAGGACGAGGTCCTGGAGCGCCTCGGGCCGCGACTCGACCATCTCCTCAACCCAGCGCTCGGAAATCTCGTCTGCATCGGCGACGGTCGCTACCAGTCCCTCTATTTCGGGGATCGTATCGTCCGGGTCGTCCGGATCGGTTTCGCCGATGCGCCTGGCGAGCGCCTCGGCCAGTCCGATCAGTTCGGGCCG
>JALUUK010000466.1 GCA_027021395.1 Acidobacteriota bacterium | reverse complement strand
CGATTTCCAAGGCCATGAGCGGTAAAACCGGGAACGACTAGGGAATGCTTCCGCCCACTGCGCATGATTCTTCTGCTCGTTGCGCGAATACGATAGGGCTGCCCGATCTCGGCACGTCATGCCGTCGTCGCCGGATCGGCCACACACTCCTCGGCGAGAAGTCGCCGGGCTCGACTCAGAAGATCCTTCACATCGATTCCTTGCGGCGTGGAGATGCAAATCATCGCGGTCTCACTAGACCGAAACTTCCCAACGAAAACCCAGCGATCTCCAGCGGGAAAAAGCATTTCGTCAAAACGAGTGCCGGTGACACCATCGACGAGATCCGCCCAGAGAGACTCATCTCGATCCTCCTTCGCCGATCTCGCTCTGCGACGAGCATTCCGACAGTATTCGCTTGCGATCGAAGCGATCAGGTCGAATTCATCGCCTGTAGTGGTTCGATATCCCAGCGGAGCCCCCGTGGCGCCATCGAAGATACCGATCGCTGTGGCTTCGGCGACGAGCCCGTACGCATTGTCGATTGCTGTCGCAACGCTCAACTTCCCACCTCCCTGGTGATGTTGGTGCTCCCTGATGATGAGCTGAGGACAATATGAGGCATGGCCCTGTTCCCCCGCAAGCGTGGCATTGCGTCGATTTTTTCGCTGCTGCAGATGTATGCGGATAGCTTGTCTCGTATGAGGACGAAGCCATGACCTCCCTCTCTAGATACATTCCGATTTTGAGAAAGCTCATCAACGATGCACACGACATGGAGATTTGGTCGTTCGAGGACGCTTCGCTCGCACGCCTGAAGGTGACCCTTCTCTTGGATGCTCGCTCGCTGAAGGATTCACTAGCCGAGATCGTTGACTCAGTCGCAGAGCTTACCGGCCGACATGAAGGGCAAAATGACGCGCCGAGCAAACAAGGCCAGAATCGCGAACTCTTGGAAGAATTGGATTCGATCTGCTTCATCGCGAAGATGGAAATGAGCAATCTAGAGCAGTTGCTTCGACAGATGGAACAAGAAGATCGAAGATGGCAGGTCCTCTCGGTCTGCGATCGTAGCTTGGGAACCTGCGGGCGCATTGCGTCGGCCATCGAAGCAATAATTTGTTCCCACTTTGGTCGCAATTCGAAAAACCGCGCATCTGAACGTACAGCCACCGCTATCCATGTTCGGAGGGCCTACACGCGGTTCATCGGAGAAGTTGTCGCCCTCACCGAAGATGAGAGCGATATGATAGCGCGAAATGTGGCGAAGATCGCAAAGTCGTTTGCCGGACTCGTGGGAAGCGAAGAATACCGGCTGATGCGGGCGCACGACCGCTGGCAGATCGTCGAATTGCAAGATCGAATCCTTCGTTGGCTGCGGTCGGAAGCCACAGACCTTGAAGGTGGGCGATCGTTGCTTCAAGCGATTGGTGCATCTGCTCCGCTGCTAGCCGATATCAACAATCGCTCGGAGCTGATCGCTTGGGACCAGTTCACCATCGGCCACCTCATCGAGACGATTCGATACGCTGATATGGAGCAACTCGTATCGGATGAAATTCTCAACCGTGCGGGCACACTTCTCGGGCGGGATTCAAAGCTCGATTCTCTCCTAGAAGGAGAAGAGCGCCCGACGGTTGTGAAGCTCCTTGCAGCCCTCATCCATTGCCGTGAACAGATGGGGCACATCTGCCAATCCGCCTCATCCGCTCACTCGCTCTCCGGACTTGAGCCGGCCGTATTCGCGAAAGACAAAACTCCGGAAAAGAGCGAAAATGCGGCTTGCGAGGCCTTGGATCATCCGGTTCCCTGAATAGAAACGTACAGCGCGAGGAATCGCGGTTTCGTTGTGCGGGTTCCTGCGCGCCCTTACGCCGATGCGGAGGGGAGGTCGGGGAAGAGATCGGCTAGGCTGGAAACCGTCAGGAGCTTGTCGAGCCAAGTGTGTATCGTCTCAAGATCGGCCGACTCGATGCGTTCGGTGATCTCGGCGGGTAGTTCCCCGAAGCGGATCCCGAGCTGACGCATCAGGATGTTGCGGGCTTCGATGACCTTCCCTTTCCCGAGACCTTTCTCGAG
>JALUUK010000465.1 GCA_027021395.1 Acidobacteriota bacterium | reverse complement strand
GGGACTCCCATGAAGTGAGCCGTGTCAAGGCCGTAAGTGCTTGTCGTCGCGAAGCTTGACCAACCTCCCATTCGCGCTGGCGCTGAACGCCGCACACTAAGCTGGTCCTGTCAAGCGGAGACGCCCATTCTCCTTCTCGGGCCTCGTGGGCCAGTCGAACGATGCGGGCTGCCTCCATCGAGTGTTCGCGACAACAGGCTCGATGACCTTGCGACTCGGCCTCCTTCGTTTCTCGTTCCCAACTTCGTCTCGTTCCCACCTTCCCCCGGAGGGGAAGGAAGGAAGGAGGGGGCGTTTGAGGGGGAACCTGGGAACGCTGGTTCCCCCTCAAGCCGTACCGTGTCATGCCGCCTTGCGTTTCAATCGGGCGGCGTCGTACGTCGTTTCCTCACGCAACAGGTGATACGCGATCACCAACAGCCGCCTGGCCAAGGCTACCGTCGCGGTCTTCCTCCCCCGTCGTCGAGCCACTTTGCGGAACCAGGTTCGTAAGGGACGCGTCGCCCGGCTGGTGTCGATGGCCACCAAGTGCGCGATCTGTACCCACACCGCCCGCAGTTCGCTTCTTCCCTCGCGGCTGATTGAACCGTACTCGGTGCGTTCTCCACTGCTGCGAACCGTCGGCGCCAGACCCGAATACCCCACCAACTTCCGTGACGACGGAAAACGGTGGACATCATCCACGGCCGCGATGAACGTCAGCGCAGCAATCCGTCCGACGCGAGGCATGGTTTGCAGACGCGCTGCCCGATCGTCCTGACGCTCGTACTCGGCCAACTGCGATTCGATCTCGCGAATCGCATTCGTCAGGCTCACAAACGTGTCGAAGTAGGCAGCCACCACCGCCAGGCGGGCTTGCTCAAAACCGTTGGCCAGGATGCGCTTCCAACCCAGAACACTCGATAACGCCCGGGCCGGCAGGCGAATGCCTTCTTGTCGAAGCATCCCACGAACCACGTTGCACAGCTTGGTCCGCGCCGAGATGAGCTGACGCCGGGCCACCAGCAGACCGCGAAGGGCACGGGTTTCTCGGCCCGGAACATGAACGGGGTGAGGCAACCCATCCAGCCGAAGCAGCTCACAGAGGATCTTGGCGTCGATCTTGTCCGTCTTGCGACGGCTCTCGGCGATCAGCTTGACCTTCGCCGGATTCACCACCGTCACCTTCGCACCCATCTCCACCAGAACCTCGTAGACCCACGCGGTCTGATTCCCCGCCTCCAAGGCGATCGACAACCCTTCACGGACGAACCGCTTCAACCGTCGTTCAAACACCGCCTTCTCCGTGGCCACTTCCCCGGCCATCAGCTTCTTGCCCCGATCGTCCGTCACGTACACGTAGCTGGACACACCCGCCAAATCGATGCCACAATAGTTCACGAGCCATCTCCTGCTGTCTGAGGTAGCGGATTTTGAGGCGTCCCTGCGACGACCTCGTACCAAATCCAAAGACTACCCGAGCCGGCGGTGGCTCACTTCATAGCTTCTCCTCCCTTTTGCGATATGCCCTGCGCGCATCCCCGTACACCCTTGGGCATCGTAGCGGAATCCCGCCGGGGTGCAAAGCCGCGCCGCAACGGCCGCAGGTGGCGGGACGTGCCCCGGCCGCGCGGGCGCGCCGGTTCAATCCCGCCCGAGAATCGCCCGGAGGGATTCGTGCCGGAGCAGTCGGGCGGCGAGGGCGAAACTGACGAAACCGGACCCGACGAGGCTGCCGAGGCGCACGGCGTCGCCGACGGTTCCGGGCAGCGCGGCATCCAGCCGCACGACGACGACCGTCATGACGAGGGTGGCCGCGGCGGTCCCGGCCACGCTCTTCCAGACATCCGCCCAGTCGATATGTCCGACGCGGAGCACGAGCGTCCGGCCCAGCCAGCACGACTGGACGACGGCACAGAACGACGTGGCGAGGGCGAGCCCCCCTTCGGCGAGCGGCCACACGAGAAGCAGGTTGAGCGGAACGTTCAGCAGGATCATGGACACCGCCGTGCGCATGGGCGTCCGGCTGTCCTTGAGAGCATAAAAGCAGCGAATGAAGACATGCTGGCAACCAAAAGCCC